>CAZONY010000073.1:2645-10039 GCA_964581215.1 uncultured Chitinophagaceae bacterium
GAAGGCCAACTCCACGCTACGGTTGTGCCGGAACCACGCGATGCAATGGACTCGATATCGTCCTGCGGTGTAGCGGGGCCAGTGGTCGAGCCATTGATCGCCGCCGTTCGGCGATCGCAAATCCGGGGTCGTGGCCGCGGTGGCTGAACTGGCCTCATCGCCATTGATCAAGGTGCAGGCCCCTGCTACCACCTCGACCTGCACTCCGATTGAGAATGGCATTTTACCGAACTTGCTCTCTTGGATGGATCTCAATGAAGACGCCCGTAGTCCCGATCTGCTTGGTTATCGCAGCCGTTTTGTCTACTTCGGGGTTCACGGGAAACCCCTTAAACGTGGTTTCTCCGGCAGTCGCCCAGGAACGCAGCCGATTTAAGCTAGGTGACAGAGTCCGTTTCATGGCCCAGAAAGTCAGCCCAACACGCATGTGGAAGGTTTGTCAGGGTGACCTTGCTGCAGCGATGAATGAGTCCGATCGCTTCCTTGCCCTAGGCCCTGCCGCCAGGAATGCGTTGGAGAGTGGAAACACAGAACTTGCGCAGGAACTTGCAACCGAGCTTGAACTTCTCGCGCCGAAGTACCGCGACAACGGAAATGCTATCCAAGACGCAAACCAAGTGCTGGGGCTGATTGCCCTGTCAAAGGGAGATATCGATGAAGCAAAGAGACGCCTGCTTGCATCCGCTGATAGCAACGGATCGCCGACGATGAATACCTTTGGCCCGAACATGCAACTAGCGAAGGCCCTGTTGGAGAAGGGGGAAAAGGACGTGGTTGTGGATTACTTTGATCGTTGTGGCAAGTTTTGGAAAGATCGCCAGCTTGCGACATGGAAGGACTCCGCGATGAAGGGCGAGGTACCCGACTTCGGTTCGAATCTCTTGTACGGACGCGGAAAGGCCGAACCAGGTGTTGGAGCAGACTCGCGATAGCATCCAGCGATATGCTGATCCCTTGGTCGCGAACCGCTGATCGCCGCCGTTCTGGCAATCCGGTATACTGAAGTCTAGAGCGGAGGCACGCATGTCTACTGATATCTCGATTGAAACGATGTCGGTCGCCGAGAAGGTGCGGCTCCTTGAAAGCGTTTGGGAGAGCCTGTGCGCTCGCCCCGGTGACGTGCAGTCGCCTGAGTGGCACCGCGAGGTTCTCGAGGATCGTAGGCGTCGACTCGAGGACGGGCGTGCAACGGTGTCCGCATGGGCTGACGCAAAAGCCCGCTTGATGCAGCTCGGGCGATGATTGTCAGCATTTCCTCCGATGCGGAGGCTGCGCTCGCCGAGGGCCATTGATTTTATGAGCGGCAGTCGCCCGGGCTGGGCGACTATTTCCGTAGCTGCTTGCGACCTGGCTTGGGGCAGGCCTTCTTGATTCAAGTTCAAGATGTCCTGCTTCGGATTTAAGGTATGCCCGAGATACATGGCATCGTCTGGCGGAACGTGCGTGCGGCGCGACTGCGGCGTTTCACCTATGTCGTCTATTACCGTCTCCACGAAGATCGTCTGGAGGTTTTTGGCCGTGGTCCAGGCCCCAACCGTGACGCTGCTGTGTGGCAGAGCCGCGAGTGAAAGCCCGAGCAGGCCGAACCAAGCGATGCAGCAAAATCGCGATAACATCCTGGAGTGTGGATGGTCCATTGGCTGCGATCTGCTGATCGCGGGCGTTCGCTTGAGAAACGAGTCCATGAATAGGCTAGTAGCTCACATTACCAGCTTCCTTCCTGCCGCGCTCGCAACATGGACGGGCGTCGCTCTTGTCTGCTGCGCAGCACATGCACATCAGGCAAGTGAAGAAGAGGGGGTGAAGCGTGCAGCCCGCTACTTGCCTATCCGGGGCCCAGTCGACTCATCGAAGCGGAGTACGGCGATTCTTTCCAGCTCATCGCCCGTCTTCAGCGAAGGCACGGAAAACTCGAGCTCTTTCAAGAGCAGTCTAGACTTCGCAAATCCCCCGGCCGAGTATCGTCCCCACTCCATGAACCACCAGTTTACCTCGCCTCACACACGTGATCGATGGACACCCGAAATGCTGGCCGCGATGAGCGCCAAGGTCGAGCTTGGCAAACCCCCGCGAGACGGTGCATTCGCGACGCTCGATCAGCTGCTTGCCAACAAGGCTGGCGGTACCGTCATCAATGTCGCCTGGACGGACCGCTGGATAGAGGACCCGGGGAATATTCATAACCTTGGCCAGGCTGCGCGACTGCTCTCGAGTAAGGGCCTGCGCGTCTGGCTGTACGATGAATATTTTTATCCCAGCGGGTGGGCCAAAGGGCTGGCGGTGCAGGGGCAACCCGAAAACCAGGCGCGCAACCTGGCCTTCATCACGCAGAAGGGCAGTGGTGCGAAGCAACTGTCATTCCGGCTGCCGGCAGATGGGATTCGCTTTGAGTATGCGGCGTTTTACCCGAACAACAGCACGACCGATGGTTCCAACGCCGTTCCCGTGCCGGTGCAGGAGACCTCGCTCGCTATGCAGAGCCCCGCCGGCGACTGGACCCTTTACGTGTTTTATGTTCAGAAGCACAACGTGGGCCATGGGCATTACCACACCTATGAAAAGCTCCCCGGTGGTGGGCGTGGGTACCTCAACTTCCTGAACCGCGCCGCGGTAGCCCGGTACCTGGAAGTGACACTCCAGCCCCTCAGCACCGGGATTGCCGGCTTCAATGGCATGTTTGACGGGCTTTTTATCGATGAACCCTCACTGATGTCGTTCTATTCCTCGACGACCGAGGGGGGCGCCGGTTTCTCCGCCGTGCCCTACGGCAGCGAGCTCTTTCCTGAGTTCAAAAAACTGCATGGGTACGATCTCCAGCCCTACCTTCCTTGCCTGTTCGAGGGTTCGGATGAAGGCGCGAGGACGGTGCGGATCCAGTTCTACCGCACCATCGCCAGCCTCATGGAAAGAAATTTCATGGGGCAGTTTGCCAACTGGTGTCTCACCAATGGCATCAGGTTTTCGGGGCACTTTCTCCTGGAAGAATTTCTCATAGATCAGGTCGGCTACTACGGGGACCTGATGAAAGTCATTGCCCGCATGGAATATCCCGGGTGCGACGTGCTGTCCCGCCTGCCGGCGACCTACCTCAAGGATGAGTACCTGGGCACGAAGTATGTCAGCTCGGCCGCGCGGGGGGCCGGCCGTGACCGGGTGATGGTTGAAATTTGCCCGGTCAGGGGTGACGCCGAAGTGTTTTCCAAGAATCCATTCGATGGGTACATGGCCTTGATGACCCACGTGTTCCTGCACGGTGCCGATCATCTCAACTTATATGGACATGGCAGGGTCGAGTCCGAAGTTGACCAGCAGCGCATGAACAGCTACAGCGGCCGGATTGCCTGGCTGCTGCGCAACTCCGTTCATGCCGCAGAAGTTGCGGTGTACAACCCCATAGCCGATGTGCAGGCGGCCATGCGACCACGGTCAGATCGCCTGCCCTCCCTCGATCCCGAAGCTTCGGCCACGGATGCCCAGGTCGATGCCCTGGCCAAGGTGCTTCTGAGAAATCAGGTCGATTTCAATTTCGTGACCGAGGACCTGGTGCTTGGCGGTACCGTCAGCGGCGGACAGCTGGCTATCGCCGCCCAGAAATACCGGGTTATCATCCTGCCGGGACTCAGGGTCATCCCGCTGGCGGTGCTACAGAAGCTCGACGCCTTCCAGAAGAGCGGTGGCGTCGTTCTGTGCACGGGCCGCACGCCGGACATGGGCATCGCGACGGCGGAGCATGCGGCTGTGCGCGACCTGGTACAAAATCTCAACCCGTTCGTGTACCTGCACATCCCCGTAAAGAGCCTGACCACGGGGGCGAAGGTGACCGCATCAACCGCCGAAGACTCCGTAAGCAAGTTTGCAGGTGACCTCAAGCAGCACCTGAAGGAATCGCTGGTCGTCGGTGGGCCACGTGCGTCCACGGTATTCGTCTCGCAGTTCCGGCGCGGCGACAATCCACTGTATTACCTGATCAATTCCAGCGATACCGATACCGCGTTTACCTGCAACCACCTCGCGCACGGCAAGGGCACCCTCATCAACTTCGAAACCGGGACCAGTCAGGACGTCACTTTACCGGTCACCATCCAGCTGCCCGCTCACCGCGGCATGGCCCTCCTGGTCGATGTTGCAGCCGGCAAGGCAGGCGCAACGGTGCAGCCGCCTCCCGAAGTGCTGCGGGTTTCCAGCGACGGTATCACCGCGGTCAAGGACCAACCGGTCAGCAGCGCGCTCGAGGACAGGACGGGCAACGGCACTTTCCCGAGCGATTGAAGGGCGACGGTTGGCCGTTGATCGGACGCAGGGCTGGCCACCGCAGGCCGAGCACGCCCAGCGGGGAGTCTTCAGCGATCCGAGCGATGAGCTTCGCCCATGCGATTCGCGAGGTGTCGTGGGAGGAGCCGCTTGCCAGGAGTACGGCCTCAACTGGCGGACGCTGAAGAAGATGCTGGCCCACATCGAGCCGCCGGGATATCGGCGGCAGGCGAAGCGTGAGCAACCGGCGCTGGGCCCGCATCTGTCGTTGGGTCCACGAGGTGCAGGGGACTTCGGCTTCGCCTACGTTGACGTCGGCGATGATGCAGCCATGAGTCTCCGATTCGAATTCGGTGACATGTCCTCAGTGATGGAACCGGGTTTCATCACCAGGGTTGCTCTGCCAATGGCTCGCCCGTGGTCAGCGGCCAAGCACGCCGAAGGCGTTGAGAAACGCGATCGCCACGCCCATCAGGCTCTCTCCGGCGATGATGCCGCTGCTGACGGGCACCACGTAGGTCTCCGCCGTCGTCGGTCGGAAACGGGCGATCACTGCGGCCACGAGGGCGCCGATGAGAAACGCGATGCTGTCGTGAAACTCGATCACGAAGGCCAGCCCGAGGCCTGTGGCGCTGGGAATCCAGCGGGCGAGCCGTTTCGGCGCGAACTGCTCGGCCACGGTGATGAGCACGCCGAGGGCGCCACCGATGACCATGCCCCAGCGGCAGGTGGGATGCAGCGTCTCGATGCCGCGCGAGAGCAGCTGGGCCACGCTCGCCCAGACGCTCGCGGCCGGGGCCGTGAACCGGGCCGTGTCGCCCGAGATCACCGATGCGTCCGGCACAAGCACGTACCACGCCGGCACGATGACGGCGGTGCCAAAGAGGATGCCGGCGGCCTGCGCCAGGGTCTGCCGCCGGGCATTCGCGCCGAGCAGATAGCCGCTCTTGAGGTCGATGAGCAGGTCGGCAGCGGCGTTGGCAGCGCCGGCCGTGACACCGGCGGTCATGAGGTTGGCGTCCATCCGTTGTGGGATGGCGACCCCGTAGAACAACTGCGTCACCTTCCCCATCGCGCCGACGGGCGTGATGTCGGTCTCGCCGGTGGCCCGGCAGGCGACGAGCGACAGGACGAATGCCAGCAGCACCGCCACGATGCCGAGGTGCAGTGGCACTTGCCATTCCTGGTGCATGATCGCGATGCAGCCGATGCCCGCGACGACCGTGCCCGCAAGGCACCAGCTTGTCGGCACCTCGACCCGGGCGATGGGGTCATGGGCGACATCCACCGGCCGGCCGAAGAGCGTCGTGAGGCTGCGCAGGGCATGGACGATGCTGCGCCATTGGAAGGCGAAGGCGGTCAGTCCGGCCGTCACCATCATCGCCGAGCCGGTCCACAGGCCCCAGCGGCGGATCGCCGCGGGCGAGACCTCGGGGCTGTCGAGAGCGCCGGCGGCGTGCATCTCGGCGAAGACACCGGTCGCATCGAGCCAGGGAGCCAGGATGCCGAAGAGCACGATGGCGCCCAAGGCCATCGACGTGGCGGTCCGCAGGCCGATGATGGCACCGGCCGCGATCATCTGGGGGTCTACCGGCATGACGAGGCCGTAGACGCCGGCGGCTTTGCCGCCGATCCGAAAGGGAAACGGCCAGGTGGCGGGAATCGCCAGGGGGGCCAGCCAGGCCAGTGCCGGGACGGCCGTGACGAGGCCCGAGTGGCCCTCGACGAACCATTTGACGACGACGCCCGCGAGGAGCGCGAGGAACAGGCTGCGGGCCTTGAGTAGGGCCGTCCCGCCGCCGGCGTAGAGGCTCCGCAGGGTCTCGGCGGCCGCCACGCCCGAGGGAAAGGCGAGTTGCTCGCGGTTGATCATCTGCCGCTTCATCGGCACGGCGATGGCGACGCCGAGCAGCGCGAGGAAGGCCGTCCACGACGCGAGCACTGGCCAGGAGATGTGCGTTCCCGTGAGGATCAGGTGGGCGGCGATCGCGCTCACCATCGTGGAACCGGTCGAGACGCCCGCGCTCGTGGCGGTGGACTGCATGCAATTGTTTTCGAGGATCGTCATCTCGGTGCGGGCGAGCCCCAGGCGCATGAAAGCCTGCCAGACGGCGTAGCTGATGATGCAGGCGGTGATGCCGACCCCGAGCCCCCAGCCGGTCTTCAGGCCGATGTAGAGGTTCGAAAGGCTCATCACGCCGCCGATGATGCCGCCCATGAGGATCGCGCGAAGCGTCGCCTGCGGCACATCGTCGCCCCGGTAGACCTTTTCGAGCCATGCCCGGTCGCGTTCGGCGACCGGCAGGCTCGCCAGATCGACGGTCGTGCGGTCCGTCAGTGCGGCTGAACCCCGTGCGGCTGAACCTTGGGATTCAGCGTGGGGCGTGGAGGATGGATTGCGTGACGACACCGGTGCCTCCTGCCTACGGTCGAACCCCGCGGAATCATAGCCGAGTGGATGGTCGCTCCGCCACCGGCCGATCAGGGGCTGCGGTGGAAAGGCTCGGGCGAGAACTCATGCCATGGCAACCGCCGCGGCGTTGATGACGGCCGCGATCCGGACGGCATCGTGGCAGGCATCCTCGCTGGCCCCGGAATCGACGAGGTGCGCCTCGTGGTTCTTGATGCACAGCTCGCAGCCGGCCAGCGCCGCGCAGGCGAGGCTCATCAGTTCGAACGTCTGCTTGTCGGTGGCCGGCTGGGCCATCCGGCTCATCCGCAGTCGCGGCGGCCGGGCCTCGTAGCTCTCCTTCGCCAGCATGTGCCGAAACCGATAATAGACCGTGTTCATCGCCATCACCCCCGCGGCGGCGACGGCATCGGAGATGACGGCCGCAGCCGCCTCGCCCAGGCCGGCCCGGATGTCGGATTCGACGGCGTCGGCCAGTTTCGAGTGCCGCACGAACCGGGCGGCGGCGACAGGTTGAGCCGCGTGTCCTTGAACTCGTCGGGGAGCGTGTCGCGAAGAGCATCGAGCGCGGGCATGGCGACTGACATCGGCGGTGGACTCCAGAAAAGTGAGGGTCGGGAATTCCGCAAATTCTAGCGACTCATTGAAGAGAGAAGGGGCGTCGTGGTACCTTCGGGAAATTTGTTTTTTCCGCCCGCCGCCATCCGGAATGCCATGCCCCGCCGCGACGACC
>CAZONY010000074.1:0-3373 GCA_964581215.1 uncultured Chitinophagaceae bacterium
TAAGCTTCCAGAGCCGATGGTAGTGCCACAAGCGCGAGAGTAGGTATTGCCGGATTTTTATAACGCCGACCCGCGTGCTGCCCAACGAGCGCACGCGGGTCGCTGCGTTTATTCGCCACCCAGCTGCTGAAGCATGCGGCCGATCATCTCCACGGGGAGGCCGACCACGTTGGACGGGCTGCCCGAGATCAACCGCAGGGGCAGCCGCTCATCCTGAAAGCCGCAGGCGCCGGCCTTACCCCGCCACAGGCCGCTGGCCAGATACCAGTCCAGACATTCGGCGGAGAGCGGGTCCATGGCCAAAACGCTTTCGTCAGTGGCCAGGATCGGCTCGGCCGCGGCGGGCCACCGCCAGAGGCAGACCCCCGTCAGCACCCGATGCACGCGGCCCGAGAGCCGCTGCAGCATGCGGCGGGCATCCGGTTCATCGGCTGGTTGCCCCAGGGCCTCGCCATCAACCTCGCTGAGCGTGTCGCAGGCGAGAATCGTGCCCGTCGCGCCGGCCGCCATGACGGCCTCGGCCTTCACCCGGGCCAAGCGAAGGACATAGGCCTCCAAGGATTCGCCGGACTCCCGCCCGGCCGCCTCCGCCTCCGCCCTTTCCGGAGGCTCGATCGCGGTAACCTGCCAGCCCGCCGCGGCAGCCAACTCCCGCCGTCTGGGCGAACGGCTTGCCAGGAGGATTCTCGGACGCGACGCTGACATGGATGGCCTCCTCACCGACGACACCGCGGATTCTTTTCGAGGATGACCAGATCGTCGCGGTCGTCAAGCCCGCCGGGCTCCCCACCGCGAACGTGCCGGCCGGCACGCCGAGCCTGTTCACCATCATGCGATCCCGCCTCCCTGCCGGGGCGTTCGTCGGGGTGGTCAGCCGACTGGACGCCCCCGTGTCGGGTGTCGTGATCCTGGCCAAGACCCGTGCCGCCGCAGCCGACCTCGCCCGCCAGTTTCGCGACCGCACCGTGCGCAAATCGTATACCGCCATCTGCGCGGGCCGCTTTCCCGCGGCGCTGGGCTGCTGGGTCGATTGGCACGACTCGCTCGAACGGCCCACCGGCCAGCCCGACGCCGGCGACGCGGCTGCCGGACAGGCAGCCCACACCCGCGCGCGGGTGGTGCGCCGGAGCGGAGAAGTTTCCCTGGTCGAACTCGAACCGTCGTCCGGGCGGCGCCATCAATTGCGGGCGCAGCTCGGCAGCCGCGGCTGCCCGATCGTCGGCGACCGCCTCTACGGATCGCGTCTGCCGTTTCCGGCAGGCATCGCCCTGCACGGACAACGGCTGGAATTCGACCATCCGGCGACGGGCGAGCGACTCCGGGTGGAGGCCCCTTTGCCCCCCTCCTGGACCACCCGCTACCCCCTGCTTTTCGCCCGGGAGCGTGGCTAAACTCGATTCTGGCTCCGATGCCAGAAAGCAGCCGTTCCCACCATGCAGCCGGATCTTCCTTCGTCGGGCCTCACCTCGCCCCAGCACGGCGCGCCGCCGCGGCTCCGCGAGGTGCTTCTGGCGAGCGGGCTCCTCGACGACGAGCGTCTTGACGAGGTCGAGCGCGAGCTGCGTTCCGGCCCACGGGCGGGCCTCGAGGCGACCGACTTCCGGGAATGGGACAAGGCTGTCGCCGAAGCATGCGTGGAGCGACGACTCATCACGCGGTTCCAGGCCCGCGAACTCCTGGCCGGCCGCCGGCGTTTCACGCTGGGAAATTATCGCGTGCTCGACGAGATCGGCCGGGGAGGGATGGGGCAGGTCTTCAAGGCCGAGCACGTCCTGATGGGCCGGATCGTTGCCGTCAAGGTTCTCCCGTTGGCGAAATCGACGCCCCGCACCGAGGCGGCTTTCCAACGCGAGATTCGGATGCTCGCCCGCTTCGATCACGAGAACGTGGTTCGGGCGCTCGACGCCGGGTATGACGGCAGCGTTCATTACCTGGTCACCGAATACGTCCCGGGGCCAGACCTGCGGCGGCAGGTGGCCAAGCACGGCCCGCTCGACCAATCACAGGCCGCCGCCGTGATCGCCCAGGCGGCTCGCGGGTTGGCCTATGCGCACGAGCGAGGGGTGATTCATCGGGACGTCAAACCTGGCAACATTCTCGTCACCCGAGAGGGGCGGGCGAAGGTGCTCGACCTGGGGCTGGCGGGGTTCTTGTCCGACCCCGAGTCGATGGGCACGGGATCCCGTGTCGGCACCCCCGGCTACATGGCGCCCGAGCAGATCCGCTCCTCTCGAAAGGTCGGCCCGCCGGCCGACATCTACGGCCTCGGATGCACGCTCTACTTCGCCGTCACCGGCCAGCCGCCGTTTCCCGGCGACTCCCGCGAGGAGAAGGAGCGACGGCAGCAGGCGGGAACGCCACCGGCCCTCCGGGCCCTGGCACCGCACATCGAGACCGAGTTCGCAGCCTTGGTCGACGCGATGATGCGACCATCTCCCCACGAGCGGATCGCCACGGCCGACGAGGTCATCGCCCGCCTGGGACCGTGGTTGTCCGATACGTTGGTCCCGCTGCCCGGCAAGGCATCGAACCGGAAACCGCGGGCATCGGCGGCCGTCCTGCCGGGAACGGGAACAGTCTCGGGCCTTTCCGGTTCCGAGTTCGTGAGCGGTTCCGAGGCCCAGGCCGCGGCCGAGACCCTCCAGGATGCGACGGAGGCCGATGACACGTCGATCGGTCGATGGCCCATCAGCCCCTCCGAGCGATCGGGGCGTCCGCGGCGTCCACGCGGAACCCTGGCTGGCCTGGCCCGACGGACGGTCAAGGCCTGCCTCATCGCGGCTCCATTCAGCGCCATCGCGGGCCTCGCATCCGCCGGGGTGAGGACGGTGGTCCCGAACTGGGGGCTGAGCCCTGGGGTGGCCGTCGTGGCGGTCTTTCTCCTGCTGGCCGGGGCGGCGTTCGCCCTCGTTCCAGCCGGAACCACCGGCCGAAAACCACGACCTTGAACTCGTTCCCGACCAACGCGGCAGCGCGTTGACACGGTGCCAACGGCCCGAACAATGGCGTCGTTCGAGGACAGGTAGCTCAGTTGGTAGAGCAACGGACTGAAAATCCGTGTGTCGCCGGTTCGATCCCGGCCCTGGCCACGACGGTATTTCCTCGATGATTCGCATCAGCTCGGGTGTCGGCCGCGGAAGGCAGGCTCCCGGATGGGCGATGGTGGGGATCGCACCCAGCCGCAACGAGTTCTCCGGCCTTGTCGATCGGCCGTGGCTTGCCAGTTCCGTGACGTCCCGTTGCCGGGACCGGATCGCCTCGCGATGGAGCGGGGTGCGCTTCTGCTCGAGGTTGGGGGGGTTGGCGTCGGGGTCGCCCAGGCCCAGGACGTCGAGCGCGAACGGCCGCGACCCGGGGTGGGGATAGTGTCGCT
>CAZONY010000074.1:3383-9999 GCA_964581215.1 uncultured Chitinophagaceae bacterium
TGTCGCCGGTTCGATTCCGGCCCCGTCCATTCTTAATCGCGGTGGCCCCGATCCGCGGAGCCATGAAAAAAGCGGGCGACGCCCCATGGCGTCGCCCGCTCTGTTTTTGACCAAGGTTGTGCGGACGATCAGCCCTGCACCATGGCCTTCAGATTCTTGAGGGCACGAACGCGGACCTTCACGCTCGCCGGCTTGGCGGGCCGATCCTGCAGTTCACCGGTGAAGGGATTCTTGACACCCTTCTGGGCGGGACGGGCGGGCACGGTCCGCCGCTCGATCTTCACCAGGCCGGGGATCGAGAACACCCCGATGCCGGACTTCTTCAGCGCGCTTTGGATCTCCTCCGACAGAGCCTCCATCACCGCCACCACGTCCTTCTTCTGAAGGCCGGTGCTCTCGGAAATGCTCCGCATGATTTCCGTCTTCGTCATCGGCTTGCTACCCGACTTTTTCGCCATCTCCAACTCCTCCACGATTCAAAGTGTTTTGTGCGGCAGAACCCCCACCGCGAACCGAGCCCGGCACACGGTGCCAAAGGCGACAGCGATTAGATGCTCTGGAATCGAAAATGCAACCCAAAAAGTTGCGTTTGACCGCGGAAAAAGCCCTTTCGCGGTCAAAAAGCCCGCAAAAAGGCATGATTCCGCCACGTATGGCCCCGCCTCGACACCCGGCTTTCACGCTGATTTCGAGGCCGTGCTACGATGCCAGAGGCGGCAGGGTTTCCGGTCGGAAGGGACCTGAGGAACCGCTGATCCGCTGGTCCACAACCGCTGAAACACAGGTGCGACATGCGCGGTGATCACGGCCCGAGACGACGCCCGGGGCCCGGGGTGCCGCCACTCTTGACCGCCCTTCGAGCCTTGCTGGTCGTCGCGGGAGCCCTGCTGGCGGCATGGTCTGGCCCCGTCACCAAGTGGCTCGCACCGCTGCTTGCCGCCGACGACGGCGAAGAACGCGAAGATGGCGCGGCCGAATCCGGTGTCTATCTGCCGACGGACCGTCTCATGGAGCGGAGGCTCGATTTCGCGAGCCGCCTCGTCGCCGACGCCCGATGGAGCGATGCGGCGACCCTTCTCGACGAGATTCTCGCTGCGGATCGCGATGCGTTCTTCCGGCCGGACGCCGATACCGCCACCTGGGAGAGCACAAAAGTCGCGGCGGCCAGGATGGTCGGTGCGCTGCCCCCCGAGGGCCGCACCGCCTACGAACTCCAATTTCGTGCCCGTGCCGAACGCATGCTGCAGGAGGCGATCACCGCCGATGACCGGCCGGCGATCGCGGCGGTGGCCCGTCGCTGGCTGAACACGCCTGCCGGCCGCCAAGCTACGCTGCTTTCCGCCATCGGCGCGCTTGACGACGGCCAGCCGCTCGCGGCCGCCGCGTGGCTCGATCGCCTCGACGCATCCGGAGCGACAGAGTTTGAGCCCACGCTCTCCGTCATGAGGGCCTGGGCATGGCACCGGGCCGGCGATGCCGGCACCGCAGCGGCGATCCTGGAAAAGGCCCGCACGGTGAACGCAGCCGCCACACGCATCGGCGGCCGCGAGACGAGCGTCTCCTTCGCCCCGGGCGGTGGCCTTGCGTGGCTGGCCGGCGCGGTGGGCGGCTCGCCCGACACGGCGTCGCGCACCGCCCGTGAATGGGTCATGCATCGGGGCGACCCGTCCCGAAACGCGCTGGCCGATGCCTCGCGCCCCCTCCTTGTGCCTCGCTTTCGCGTCCCGCTGACCCGGCACCCCGATGAGACGAAGTGGCTCGAGGAACGGCGCCGACGGTCCGCCGAACAGGAATCCCCCCTCCTCCCGGCCGCCACGCCCCTGGCCGTGAATGGCACCGTGGTCCTGCATACCGCGATGGGCCTTCTGGCCGTCGATTTCGAGACCGGCAAGCGGCTGTGGCTGCAGACGGGCGGCGCGGCCGCTCCCGTCGCGGATGGCGAGGAGGCTTCGGACGACGACGAGCTTGCGTCCTCGACGGCAGACATCTCCCGTCACCGGATGCTGGCGCCGGTGTTCGACGACGCCACGAGCGGCAATCTGGCCAGCGATGGGCGGCTCGTCTTCGCGGTGGAGAGCCATCCCGACGCGGTCATGACGCCCCATAACGGACCCATGCAGATGCGGATGCAGATGCAGATGCAGATGCAAGGGCCGGACGCAGGCGGAGCGGGCTCGTGGTCAGGGGGCAATTTCCTCGCGGCCTACGACCTAGCCGACTCCGGCCGACTCCGGTGGCGGCTGCCTGCCGCCGGAGAATCCGCTCCCCGCCGGCCAGCGTGGACACTCGGTGCTCCGCTTCCGGTGGGAGACCGGCTGTTCGTTCTGGTGGAGGAATCGGGCGGGGTGCGCCTGGACGTGCTGGACGCGGCAACGGGAAGCCTGGTCTGGAACCAGCCGTTGGCCGAACTCGACGAGGAAGCCCGTGTGGACAATCGCGATAACCACAGCCGTCGTATCGCCGGGCTGTCGCCGGCCTTGTCCGAAGGTGTGCTCGTCTGTCCGACAGGCGCCGGTGCCGTCGTGGCGGTCGATCTGGCGACGCGCACGCTCCTGTGGGCCTACAACTACCCGGTCTCGCCCGGCGCGGGTGACACGGTCGAGGTCGCCCCTGGCGTACGGGTCAACGTGAGGCAAATGCGCAACGGACGCGCGGTCGTCGTCAACAATGGCGGCGCTGCGTTGTTCAACGCCGATCGAGTGGGCGGACGCTGGATCGACTCCTGCCCCGTGCTGTCGAACGGGAAGGCCCTGCTGGCCCCGGGTGACTCGGATCATCTGCACTGCGTGGATCTCCGCACCGGCCGCGTGGCATGGAAACGGCCACGACAGGATGGGCTCTTCATCGCCGGGGTGGTGGACCGCCGCGTGCTCGTCGTCGGCCGCCGGGAAGTGGAGGCGTTGTCGATCGACGACGGCGACGCCGTTTGGTCGTCGCCGCTGGCAGGCGAGACGGCAGCCATCAGCGGCCGCTGCCTGCTCGACCAAGACCGCATGTTCGTGCCGCTCGATACGCCGGAGGTGGTCGAAATCGAGCTCGCCAAGGGCACGATCGTCGGCCGCTCGCCGGGGCGGGGCGGGGCGGTGCCGGGAAATCTCGTCGCGTATCGTGGTGAGGTTCTCTCGCAGGCCGCCGATTCGCTCGACGTCTTCCATCAGACGGCACCGCTGCAATCCCGGATCGAGACCGCTTCCCGGCGGACCGGGCAGGAGCGCGAGGATCCGTCGTTGCTGATGTGGCGTGGGCAACTGCGGCTTGATCGCGGTGACGTCGCGGCCGGTCTGCAGGACGTGCAGGCCGCGATGCTCGGCGCGCCGGATCGTTTTCCTCCCGACATGCTCGCGGAGTCGATCGTATTCGCGATGGAACACGACACCTCCCTGGCCGGAACCATGTGGCCATCGCTCGTGCAGCTCGATTCGTCGCCGGCCATCGTCCGCCGGGGTCTCCGCTGCGCCATCGACGGACTGCTCAAGGCGGGAAACGTGGCCGAGGCATGGCAGGCGTGCCGTCAGCTCCTCGATGATCCCCGTTGGCCACCGGCTGCCGACCTCGTGGCCGACGGCCGCGATCCGCTGCTGAAAGTGAGGGAATCGCGCTGGATCCAGGGCCGCATCGGCGAGATCGTCGCCCGGGGAGGTGCGGACGTCGGCAGCGCTGTCGACGCCTTCATCAAGGCCCGCCTGGCGGCCCTCCGGCAGCGGCCGGAAGGGGCGCCCGCCGAGACCTCCCACCTGGCTGCGCTCGACTTCCTCGTGGAGTGCTTCGGTCGGCACCCGGGCGCCCTGGAAGCCCGACGCGAACGGCTTTCGTTGCTCGCCATGGCGGTCGACGATCGATCATCTGCGGGCGATGCGCCACAACCCGATCCGCTGCGACGGGAGTTGGCCCTCCTCGACCTGCTGCATACCGGAGCGGCCGATGACATCCGTCGCGCGGAGGTGGACCTCACCCGCATCCGGTCTGCCTGGGAGGCGCCTCCGCCCGGACAGGGAGAGAGCGCCTGGCCGGTCGGCCGCGTCGAAGTGACCGGCGGCGACGACGCGTCCGGCGAGAAGAGGGCGCGGACACCGATCGACCGCACGGTGCCCGTCGCCATCGAATCGAACGACGATTCCCTGATCCCCGACATGCGGGTCGCGTTCGACATGAGACATGGCGGGCTCGTCATTCATGACGGAATCGGGCGCCGCCTCGGCGCACCACTGACGTGGACGAAGCGCGGCTTCGGCGCGTTTGGAATCAACCCCGCCTCGACATCCGTCAGCGTCGTGGGGCGGATCGCCGTGATTCGCGCGGGCGAGATCGTCACGGCCTATGCGATCGGAGGCCCATCGGCAGCAGGAAAGGAGGCCAGCCATCGCCCGCTGTGGTCCTTTGAGGGCGATGCCACGCGGCATCTCGTTCGCGGGCACCTTGGCCGAATCGCAGGCGGAGGCGCCTTTTTGCGAAACGGCATGCCGATCGGCATGCGGATCGTGGAGCCACGTCCACGGGATGGAAGCCAACCAGAGAGCCCGGCCCCTGTCTCCATCGCCGGGGTGCCGATCGTCTCCGGGCGATCGCTCCAGCTCCGCGACCCGATCTCGGGACGCGTCATCTGGGAACGGCACAGGCTGCCCGAGGCCGACTCGATCTTCGGCGATCACGACCATCTCTGCATCTGCCCGACCGACGGCCGTGGATCGGCGGTGATCTCGATGGCCACGGGGCAGCAGGTGCGGACGGGTGACCTGCCAAGCCGCGAGGAGCGACTGCTCCACCACGGTCGGCTCGTGTTCGCCACCACCCGCGGGCCGGGGACGGGGGATGCTGTCGGCCTTGACGTCATTGATCCCCTCGACATGAACCGGGTGCGGATCGGCACCTTCTCCGGCAACTCCCGGACGGCGCAGGCCGGGGATGGGTTGGCGATCCTCGAGCCCTCCGGAAGCCTGACTGTCGTGGATCTGCCAGGCAGCCGAGTGGCCTTCACGACGAAACTGCCAGAAATGCCCGAACAATTTGATCACCTGATGGTGATGCCATGGCAGGATCGCTACCTCGTCATCGCCGGCCGGCCCGCGACCCGCCAAGAGACTGGGCTGCTCGAGCGGGTCGGAACGATCGGCCCGCTGCCGAGTCATTCCCCAACCCCGGATCACCAGCTGACCGGGGCGATCTGGGCCGTGGACCGCCGTGACGGCCGACTGCTCTGGCCCGTGCCGGCGACGGTCCTCCAGCACTACCTGCTCGCCGACCAGCCGCACGAACTGCCGATCATGACCTTCGCCCGGCAGATCAATCCTCGACGGGGCGGGGAGCGGCCACGGCTGAGCGTGCTCTGTCTCGACAAGCGAACCGGTGCGGCGGTGCACGCGGACGACGCGATCCTCTTAACGCCCAACGCCGCGGCCGGCTTCAGCGTGGTCGGCGCGCCGGACCGTCACCTCGTCTCGCTCGTGCCCTACCATCCCTCCGGACATCCGATCAATCTTCGCTTCACCGGCGAACCCCTGGCCCCGCAGCCGCCGTTTCAGGGCGGCTCACGGCCGGTGGCCGCTGGTAACGCGGCGACGGAACTGGAATACTGGTTGCGACGGGTGTTGCCCATTCCGTCCCCATTCTGACCGGCCGTCGCCGGCGGCTTGATCCGTATGCCCTGCCTTCCCATCGCCCCCACCGCCTGCCGGCGGATCGCCGCCATCCTGATTGCCCTGTGGCTGTCGTGTGGCGGCGCGCCTGCGGCGGCCGCCTCGAAGGATGGGGGAGGCGAGGCGGTGGTGGAAAGAACGGTGCGGGGAGGGCTCGAATGGCTCGTCAGCCGGCAATCGCGGCGGGGCAGCTGGTCTGCCAACGACCAGCGATACCCCACGGCGATGACGGCGCTGGCGGGCACGGCGATTCTCATGGAGGGCTCGACGACCACCCAGGGGCGCTATGCCGAGTCGGTGCGACAGGCGGTCGAATACCTCGTCGGCCGGTCCCGCACCAACGGCCTCATCGGCGACCCGAAAACCGACGACCGCTACACCTACGGCCACGGATTCTCGATGCTCTTCCTCTCGCAGGTGCTCGGTGAGGAAGAGGATGAACGCCGCCGCGAGGAACTCGTTCGCGTGCTGGAGCGGGCGGTCGAGTTTGCGGGACGCGCACAGACGAAGGACGGCGGCTGGGGATACGTCAGCGCCAAGGATGGCAACGACTTCGACGAGGGTTCGACCACGATCACGCAGGTCCAGGGCCTGCGCGGCTGCCGCAATGCCGGCATTCCCGTGCCCCGCGAAATCATCGACAAGGCGATCGCCTACATTCATCGCTGCACGATGCCCGACGGAGGCGTTCAGTACAGCTCCAAGGGAGGCGGCGGCCGACCGGCGATCTCGGCCGCGGCCATCGCCTGCCTGTTCAACGCCGGAGAAGAGGACGACACGCACGTGCCGCGAATGCTCGCCTACGCCAAGAAAAACCTGGGCAACATCGGCAACAACAGCTTCGGCCACTGGCACTACGCCCACTTCTACTACGCGCAGGTCATGTATCGCGAGGGGGGACAGAAGTGGGAGTCGTATCGCGACCAGGTGGAGAAACGGCTGCTCGCCGAAGCCCAGTCCGACCGCGACGGCAGTTTCTGGCC
>CAZONY010000075.1:0-9983 GCA_964581215.1 uncultured Chitinophagaceae bacterium
TTGGTATGCGGCACGGCCACGCCCCGGCCGATGCCGGTGCTGCCGAGCTCCTCGCGTTTCATGATCGCCTTGACGATCCCCTCCATTTCGCCCGCCGAGATCCGTCCGGCATCCACCAGTGCCTGAGCCATCTCCCGGATCACGCCCTCCTTGGTGTCGGCATCGACATGCGAGCGAATGGCGTCGAGGGTGACGAAGTCTGAGAATTTCATGATGCGATTTGGTGGTCAGGACCGCCGCGCCGCCGGGGCGTGCTTGTGGTCGCGGACCTTCTCCTTGTGCTTCCGAAGTTGCTGCTCGAGTTTTTGCACCGCGCCGTCGAGGCTCCGCCAGAGATGGGCCGAGGTCTCGTGGCTGACCATGTCGTGGAAGTGCTCCGCCTTGGCCACGATCTCGACAATCGGCAGTTCTTCGTTTTCCAGGTCGACGGTCACATTGAGGGCCGTCAGCCGGTCGAAATACCTGCTCAGCCGCGACACCTTCGCCGAAATCTTCGACTGGGATGCCGGGCTCAAATGGCCGTGACGGGCCGACACGTTGATCTGCACCAGGGAGGCTCCTTTCAGGCACTGCGGCAAGCACCGAACCACGGGCCGGCGGCTCCGCGTGGCCGCCGAATGGGTCGCCCGGGCGGTCGCTGGCCGCGTGCATAGGAGCATATCACCCGCATCGCGGCTTCGACAAACCACGGGGCCAATCCTCGCACGCCACGCATCTGCCCGCCGTTTTAACGACCCGCATTCCGCCGGATGAGTCCTTTTTCCTGTTGCACTCGCCACCAGGCTGCTCCCTCGCGACGCATCTCCGGAAGCCCGTCCGGGCGATACCGAATCCGATCCACCGCGGCTGGCCTCACGATCTCGACCAGGTTCTTGAAGGCGTAGCGACGCACGACGAGATGCGGATCGTCGAGTGACTCGACCAGGAGTGCGTCGCCGCCGGCCGCGAGTTCCGAGTCGGAAAGCCCTCGCGCCATCGTGAAGAGCAGTTCGCCCTTGCCCGCGGGACCGCGATCGACGAGGGACTTCTGCAGGGCGGCCGCCGCATTGGCCCCGCGGGCGAGCGCCAACGGTATCGTCGCGGCCTCGAGCGCCTGCCACTGCGTGGCCTCGAGCCACGGGCCTGGCGAATCGGCCGAGAGCAGCGTCACGAGTTCGTCGTAGTGGCCCAGGAGGGCGAGCGTGGCCACCGCGAGCGAGCGATTCTCCACCCGCGAATCCGTCGCCATGCCGAGCAGGACATCGGCCAGCGGGCGACCGCCGGCCAGCGACGAGCCGAGCGACTTCGCCGCGAGCCGCTCGATCCGGTTCACCGGGAGCGTCGCGTCGGGCCAGCCCGAGGGCGGACGGCTGCCGATCGAAGCCCGGCCGGGCCGCAGGCTGTCCCACGCCAGCGCCGAGCCGGCCTCGAGCATGCCCTCGGAGGGGATGCCCTCCAGAAGTCCGCCGGCCGGGTTGGCCCGATCGACCATCGGCAGCTGACTCCAGGTGAGGGCGGCGGTCGTTGTCATGATGGCGGCCCGAATCCGCGCCTGCTGGGAGGCCGGCTCGTCACCAGGCTGCCGATCGAGGTCCACCGACACACCCACCGGCGCCGAGAGCCCCGCCGTCACCACGCCATGCAGCCGAGCGGCGGTGATGCCCAACCGTGCCGCGGGCCGGATGCCACGAGCGCTGATCCGGCCAAAGGTCACCGCGATCCGTGGCGTGCCGTCGGGGTCGACGGAGAGTTCCGCCTGCGTGCCGGGCAGGAGTGTCACGAGCACTCCGCCGACGTCGATCTCGGGCGTGCATCCGGGCGGGGCCACCAGTCTTTCCCGCTCAGCCAGGGGCGTCCCCTCCGGAAGATGAGCCCATGTGTCACGGCCACCCTGCAAGACGTTGTGCAACAGCACCCCTCCGGCCCCGACGATGCCGATCGCGGCGTCGTCGCGGATGGGTGGCGCCGTCACCCCAGCCGCGGCCGGCGGCACGGGTGACGGCGCCGCGATCGCCAGTGCGTCGCCGGCCGGCACTCGCGGGGCGGCGGGCAGCGCGCCGGGGCCGCCATTCGGTTCAGGTTTCAGCGCCGGCGGGGAGCCACCCTCGGCATCGCCACGCGCCGCGGTGGCGGGTGGAGCGGCCGGTTCATCCGGTGGCGGGGCAGCGGGCCCCTGGACCGGGTTCTGTGCGGGCATCGGCCGGCGGGCCGTGTCATCGGCTTCGGCCGGTGCTGGCTCCTCGACCGGGACCGCGGCGGGCGGTGGATTCGGACCGTCTTCCCTCGCCCGTTCTTCCCCAGGCTGAAGGTCGCGTTCCCGCGGCGGTTCCGCCGGCACGGCCGCAGGGCGGGCGGCCACGCGGCGGCCGCTCGACATCATCGACCAGGTGAGCGCACCTCCGGCCATCAAGAGCACGAGCAACGCGAGTGCCGCCGACGCCCAGGCCAGCCAGGGCTTGGTGTCGCCCGTTCGCCTCGCCATGCGCGTTCCCGTCACGATCGCACCGTCCGCTCCGGCGGCGGGGCCGGCCATGGCCGCCATGACGACAGCCGCGTTCTCGCGGGCCTCCTTGCGCTCCTCCTGCATCGCCTCGAGCGCGGCACGATGGTGAAACGCCCGCGTGAGGCGGTCGCGTGCCTCGTCATCGAGCGCGCGGATGACCGCTGGATCGCCGGCGGCCTCGGCGAGAATCCCGTGGCAGGCGGCCACCTCGGCCAGGTGCATGTCGGATTCCAGGCAAATCTTTTCAAACTCGGCCAGCCGTTCGGCGGGCAGCGTGTTGTCGAGGTATTCCGCCACCGAGTTGGCGTCGTCGGCAAGGCCCCGGGCGACGGGGCGAGGCGCGGGCACGCCCGGCCGCGATACCGTCCGGCGGATGCGCTTCACGAGGGTTTCCGCGATCGGCGTGGTCGCCACCTGCGCGGCCAGGTCGTCCTGGGCGGCCGCGGGAAGAATGCCGTCGAGATACGCAAGCAGCGTGCGCAGCGTGAGCCGCATGGGAACATCTCCGAGTTGTCTACCAAGAAGAGTGGCCCGGCAGGCCGATTTTCGTGGCGACCGGGGGAAAAATTCGGCCG
Organism: uncultured Chitinophagaceae bacterium; assembly: GCA_964581215.1. Classification (GTDB taxonomy): domain Bacteria; phylum Planctomycetota; class Planctomycetia; order Pirellulales; family UBA1268; genus CACORA01. The sequence continues at coordinate 3,058 of CAZONY010000075.1, forward strand.
CCACGATCCACCGCGGGGGAATCTGCGTATAAAAACGTGGTCCAGAACCTCCCGGAGGGTTTTTCTCGATGACGGCCATGTCAAGCAATCGTCGCCAGGCGATTCTGCGCGAGGCCGCTGGCTACGTCGAACTCGGCGAACTGCTGGTCGAGGCCGATTCCCCGACCCCTCCCCATGCCGCGAAACTGCTGCTCCGTGGACTGATGGCGCTCGAGCAGCTTCCCGAGCCCACCCGCTCCCGGGCCGACGCCCGCTTGCTCGCGGGCGAGGCCCTGCGGGCCCTGGGCCGGTTCGAGGAGGCGATCGGACCGCTGACGGCCGTGGCCGACGAGCACCCGCAGCGGGTCGAGGCCTGGCTGGGGCTGGGTTGGTGCCTGAAACGGCTGGGGCGTCTTGATGCCGCCATCGGCGTGCTGAGCAAGGGACTCGTGGCCTCCCCGCGGCACCCGATCCTGTTCTACAATCTGGCCTGCTACCACTCCCTTGCCGGCAACGTTGCGGCCGCGGTGGAGCACCTTACCCAGGCCATCGCGCTCGACGACCGCTTTCGTGACCTCACGCAGCTCGAACGCGACTTCGATCCGATCCGCAAGGATCCGCGGTTTGTCGCGGCTACACACGTCGTCGTCTGACAGCACCGCGGCGGGCTGGAGAGGGGCATGACCAGTCCGGCCCTCCAGGAGATCGTGGCCCTGCTGGGCTTCCCGGCCGCGGGCAATCCCGCCCAGTATCTTTTCGAGCGGGCGATCGATGCGGCCGGCCTCGACTGGCGCTTCCTCACGCTCGACGTGGAGCCGGAGCGGATCGCCGATGCCATCGCCGGCGTCGGGGCGATGGGGTTTCGCGGGTGCCTGCTGGCCGGCCCGCTCCGCGTGGCGGCCGTGCCGCTCGTGCCCACGGTCACGCCCGCCGCCACGTTCGCCGGCGCCGTCAGCCTGATCGATCGTCAGCCGACCGGCCTCGTGGGGCACATGACCGACGGCCGCGGCCTGATGGAGGCGCTCCGGGGACACGTCGATCCGGCGACGACGCACGTGCTGATCCTGGGCGATGGCCCCGAGGCCCGGGCGGCGGCCTTGGAACTCGCCTTGGCACGGTGCCCGGGGATCGTGGTCTGCGTGGAAGACGCCGATCGCTCGGCAGCGTTCGTCGAGGCGATCGACGCGCTGGAGGCGGCGCCGGCCACGTCGATCCCGTGGCAGCCCACGATCGAAATCCCCGCGCAGGTGGGCGTGATGGTGTCCTCGCTGCCCGTCACCGGGCCACGTCTGCCGGTGGAGTTCACGGGCCTGCGGAGCGACATGGTGGTGGCCGACATGCCGCTCGTGCCTCAGCCGTCGCCGTTGATCGCGGTGGCGACCGGTGTGGGGGCCTGCCCGATCGACGGCCTGGAAATCCATGCCGCGAAGACGGCGATCGACTTCCAGACCTGGACCGGCCTGGAGGCCGACCCCGACATGCTCCGGGAGGCGCTCGACGAGTTTCTATCTTGAGCGCGAAGCTCGCCCTCCTGGCCGAGCTTCGCTCACGCGACTCCGTCGCGAAGAAACTCGGGCCTCCAGCCCTTGCCGTCACCCAAGCGCGAAGCTCGCCCTCCTGGCCGAGCTTCGCTCACGCGACTCCGTCGCGAAGAAACTCGGGCCTCCAGCCCTTGCCGTCACCCAAGCGCGAAGCTCGCCATCCTGGCCGAGCTTCGCTCACGCGACTCCGTCGCGAAGAAAATCGGGCCTCCAGCCCTTGCCAGGCTTCAGGCGGCGTGGGTTTAGCCCGCGTATTCCTTGAGGAAGCCGCGGAACTGCACGAGGTGGCCCTCCTCGTCGGCCAGTAGGCGGATGCAGAGATCCTGGGTGACGTAGTCCTCCCCCTCGGCCGCCTTGATGATCTTCTTGTAGTGAGCACAGGCCGTCTCTTCGGCGGCGATCACGGCGCGGATCACACCCACGACATCGGTCGTATCGGTGACGGGCGGCACCTGCCTCCCCAGCGTGAGCCCCTTCGCCCCCGGCACGTGGCCGCCGAGCTGCTTCACGCGGTTGGCGAGCTGCTGGGCGTGGCCGATCTCACCGGCCACATCGGCGCCGAGCGATTTCTTGATTTCCTCGGCCCGCACGCCGTCGAGATTGGTGCTGTTGGCGAGATAGTTCATCACCGTCTCCAGCTCCATGCTGTAGGCCTCGAGAAGCAGGTCGATGATGTCCTTGGTGGTGGCGGCCATGGGTCGGGGCTCCGGGGGGTTGGAAAACCAGCAAATCGTGTCGGCGATCTCAGCTCGTGGTGGCGGCCTGACGCAGCCGCTCGACCTTCTTCAGCAGGGCCGCGGCGCTCGACCGCACGTCGCCGACGGGGTCTTCGCGCAGGGCCTCGATGCGGGCCTCGATGGCCGGCGGCGGCGGCTCGCTCGTGCGATCGACGATCGACGCCACCCCGCGGAGGGCGTTGACGACGACCAGCGCCCGCTTGTACCGCCGCGATTGGGCCGCCGGGTCGTCGCCGCCGTTCGGGAGGAGCACGTCGTCGAGGGCGAGCATCTCGGCGAGTGTGTCGAGAGCCTCCTCCCTGCCCTGCCGGGCGAGGCCGAGGGCGGCGTTGTAGCGAACGTCATCGTCATCGTCGGCCGCCAACTGCACGAGCCGTTCGGTGGCCTCGTCGCCCCCCACCACGCCGAGCGTGAATGCGGCAGCGCCGCGGAGCGGCCGGTCGTCGCTGCGGGAAGCATCCACGACGGCCGTCACGATGGCGGCGGGGTCATCGGCCTGGCGACCAGCCGCCTCGAGATTCGTGGAAAGCACCGCCAGCGCCTCGACAGCGGCCCGGGACGTCTGCGGATCGGCGATCCGCCCCGCCTGCTCGACGAGAGGCACGGCAGCGGCGGGGATCGCGAATTCACCGAGGGCACGACACAGGTAGAGCCGCAGCGTCTGCGATTGTTCGCCGGTCCGTCCGCTGGCCACCTCGTCGGCGAGAATGCGGCCGAGTTCACCGGCCAGGGCTTCGTCGGTCTTGAGCGTGCCGCCCCCCGGGCCGCGGAGATCGTTGGCGAGGTTGAGCGCCGCCTGCCAGCGGCCCTCGTTGCCGCGACGAAGGGTCCGGACGTAGGCCTGCGGGTCGTTGCCGAGGTGCGCCAGCCAATGGAAGGCCAACCAAACACACACGATGATGGCGACGATGATCGCCGGCACGAGGAACAACTGCACGAGAAAGCCCGCCGAGGGCGGCTCAACGGGGGGCAGCGTTTCGTCCTGCGTCACCGTGCGAAGCGTGGGCTGTGCCATGTAGGAAGTGTAGGATGGGGGGGTGCTGAGTCAAAGCCCCGCGCCGAATGCTGCCGCTTTCAACAGCCGAGGCGGCGCCTCGGCCGCAGCGGTATGGCTCGATGCCCACGTGCCCGACGCCGCCACCCAACTGGCCATCGACGAGGCGCTGCTCGAGGAAGCGCATGAAGGCCGGTGCACTGCGGTGGTCGTGCGCACATGGATGGCGACCGAGCCGGTGGTCGTGCTCGGGTCGTCGAGCCGCGTCGAGGAGGAAGTCGATCCGCAGGCCTGCGCCGCCCATGGGGTGACGATCCTCCGCCGGCCAAGCGGAGGAGCCACGGTGATGCTCGGGCCGGGATGCCTGATGTGGTCGGTCGTCACGCACCACGCCGCGGGCCCGCCGGCGATCGAGCAGATCCATGCGGCCATGCTCGACCCCTTGGCCGAGGCACTGACGGCGCGGGCCGGCCGCCGGGTGGTCCGCCGGGGCCTCAGCGATCTCGCGATCCCGACAGGCGAGGGTGAGCGAAAAGTGTCGGGGAACGCGCTGCGGGTGAGGCGGCACGGCGTGCTCTACCACGGCACCCTGCTCGACAGCCTCGACCTCGCGCTCGTCTCGCGTGTGCTTCGCCATCCGCCCCGAGAGCCCGACTACCGTGCCCGACGAGCCCACTCGGCGTTTCTGGCCAACCTCGGGCTGGGCCGCGGGACGGTGGAACAGGCGGTGCGGGAGGCCTTCGGGGCGGAGACCTCGCGGACGGCGTGGCCGGTGGATGCGGTCGGGCGTCTCGTGCAGGAACGGTATGCCGATCCGGCGTGGGTCTACCGGATGTAGGCCGGTTCTTCGGCCTGCCCTTCCGCGGTTTCACGCTATCCTGCCGACTGGGCTGACCGGGCGATGTGGCAAGACCGGTCGGACGGTGAGGGTTGGGGGGTCTGCCGACCGGGGAATGATTCCGACCGCGTTCCCGGGCCGATCTGCACATACGGCGGATGGATGGGGCGTCGGATCGAATCCGGCAAAGCAACCTTTCGCTGACGGCGGTTCACCGGTAGGGTTCCCGCCCCGTTCGACAGGAAGTCGTTCGACAGACCGCAACAGGAGGTTGCCTGCCATGCGCATGCACATGCACGCCGCGGACGTCCGAGAGCTCGTCTCGCGGTATTTCCTCGACCTTGGCGCCGACGCGATCGACGTCGCCGACATCCAGGAAAACATTCGCATCGATCGGGGCCAGTGCGTCGCCCGCTGCTATCGCGTGGCCGAGATGTTCGCGATGTGGCTGATCGATGTCGGCGTCCTGCAGTTCTATGACGCCGACGGCGAGATGCTTCACACCGTGAACCTGTTCACGGAACTGCAGCCGACCCGCGTGGCTGCCTGATTCGCGACCTGGTTCGGTCCACCGTCAGTTCGTGATGAAGACTCAGCGCCTGGGGGGGCGCGCCGATGTCCCATGCCAATCCGCAGCCACGGCTCTCGATCGTCATTCCGATGACGTCCGATCCGCAGGGGCTCGAAGACACGCTCGTCAGCGTCCTGGAAAACCGTCCCGACGACGCGGAAATCATCGTCGTCCTGGCGAAGCCGTACGCCGATCCGTGGAACATCCGCGACGAGGTGCGGTTCGTGAAGGCGCCGTCGGGGGCGGGCATCGTGGCGTGCATCAATCTTGGTGTCGCCGCCAGCACGGCGCCGGTGATCCACGTGCTCGCCGCCGGCTGGCGGGCGACTCCCGGCTGGACCGACGCGCCGGTGACCATCCTCGAGACGGGCAGGGCCGGCGCGGTGGCGCCGATGGCTGGTGGTGGCAACGGCCGTGCGGTTCCCAGCGGCGTGCGCTGCGGCCGAGGCGGCCGGCGGAGGCGCAACGCCAGCCACCCGATGGCTCCCGCGCTGGAGGCCGGCTTCTGGCGAGCCGATGTGCTGGAGATGGCCGGTCGGGGGTTCACACTGGCCTGCGGCGATCACTGCGCGGACGCCGACATGGCCGTCACGCTCGACCGCATGGGGTGTCCGGTGGTCACCGAGCCTTCGTCACACGTCGTGAGCGGGGAGCCACGGCGATCGGGCAATCCATTTCTCGCCGGGCTGCATGCGGAGCGGCTCTTCTGGCGGTCGCTGGTCGGGCAGACGCTCGTGCCGTCGCTCATCCTGCACCTCCTCGAGATCGTGCGCCATGCCGCATCGCAGGCGCCGTTGGGAGTGGTTCCGGTGCTGGCCGGCCGGGCCGTGGCAATGATGCAGTTTGGGGCGTACCGCGAGCGGTACCGGCAGCTCCGCGACCTGATGGCGCGGGCCGACGGCGAATCCGACGATCAGCGGACGATCCGCATCGATGCGGCCCATGCCCCCGTCGCCCGGCCGGTCGTGGCGGATCGTGAGCGGGCGGCACCGCTCCGGCGGTCGGCGTAGCCGCCCGTGGATCGACCTCGGTCGAGACCCTCCGGCCGATCCGCGGGCGGCTCCTTCACCCGGCGGCTGCGGCTGATAGAATCGGTGGAGTTGCCCTCGTAGCTCAATTGGATAGAGCGTCAGCCTCCGGAGCTGAAGGTTACAGGTTCGATCCCTGTCGAGGGTACTGCGGGGCACCGACCTCCCACCGGTGTGTGACCAACGCGTCGCATGGTCGTGCGTATCTCCCGCACGCAGGATCGGCTGCGGGCCGTTCGCGACGCTCGATCGGGATGGCCAGATAGGTCACGGATGGGTCGAAGCGTCGTACTCGCCGGTGCCACCCGCTGCCCGCGGTGTCGCCTGCCGCCGAGGTGGTGCACATGCGACGCGTTGCCGCCCGTCGAGACGCAGCTTGCGGTGCACGTGCTGCTTCACCGCCGCGAGCAGTGGAAGCCGTCGAGCACCGGCCGACTCGTCGCCCGCGTGGTGACCGGCGCCGCAGGGCACGTGTTCCAACGCGCAACCAGATTTTTCCCCGCCTCAGGCTGGCCGGCAGACGCCGTCGAGCCGCGCCGGGAACTGTGGATCCTCCATCCCAACGGAGAACCTCTTCCCGCGTGCCCCCCCGGGGCCGACGCCGCATGCGGGGCCTCCCCGGACATCCTCCTGCTCGATGGTACATGGCGCCAGGCCGGCGAGATGCTGCGCTCCCTGGAGGGCACGGGCCGGTGCGTGCGCCTGACGGACGCCAGCCAGGAGCCAAGCCGCTACTGGCTGCGCGACCAGCCGGGGCCATTCCAGCTCTCCACGGCCGAGACCCTGGTGCGGGTGTTCGGCGCCGTCGGTGAGGCCGAGGCGAAACGCCGCCTCACGCTGCACTTCGAACTCCACGTCTATGCGACGCTTCTCGCCCGTGGCAAGCGAGAAATGGCTGAACGGTATCTCGGCCACTCGCCCCTCATCACCGAGGCTCCGGATGCCATCGATCGCCTCCGCAGACGCGTCGCCGGCCCCTGATGATCCAGGACCGCAGCCTTCGCGGTAGGCTCATGGGTCGAGGAGACATCCGCAACCATGGCCTGTGATTCCTGCTGCGGCTCCCGCCGCCCCACCGCGGCCCCTGCCGGCCGGGCTGACGCCATCTACACCTGCCCGATGCACCCGGAGATCGAACAGGTCGGGCCCGGGGCCTGCCCGAAGTGCGGCATGGACCTGGAGCCGAAGGCCGTCCAATTGGACGCGGGCGACGGCAATCCCGAACTGCGGCGCATGAC
>CAZONY010000076.1:0-9973 GCA_964581215.1 uncultured Chitinophagaceae bacterium
CGAAGCGGGTCGGCGGTGCCGCCTACCAGGTGCCGATGCAGGTCAACCGCAACCGCCAGCAGTCGCTGGCGATCCGCTGGCTCCTGCAAGCGGTGCGCGAGAAGAAGGGCCGGGGCACCTACGAGAAGCTCGCCGAAGAAATCGTCGCCGCGTACAAGCGCGAGGGTGCGGCCGTGACGAAGCGGGAAAACGTCCACCGCATGGCCGACGCCAACAAGGCCTTTGCCCACTTCGCGTGGTGAATCCGGATTCTGGTTGCCGGGGCCTCAGCCTGCGATCGGCAAACTGAGCCCTCCCGCATCGGCGGAGTCGTGCGCCTCCGAATTGAGCCTCGCCCGGCCGAGGATTCGACGATCGCCGTCGGGGCTGTCGGCGGCGGCGGTCCGCCGTCCGCGACACCGTTCGACCGCGCGAGCGTACCCGCCGCCGCCACGATCCGGTCGGCGGTCCGGAGAGTACCGCCCAGGCGTCCGCTGCCTCCACAACGCATCGATACGGCGCGGCTTTTGACGAAAATTCGCGGAAAGTGGGAACCGCACTTGAAAATGAACGATCGTATAGTAGGATACCGACGTCCATGCAGCGGACGCCTTGTTTTGCAACTTCACCCGTTCGACACCCCTCAGGAAGCGACCCGCATCCAACCATGACCACGGCCACATCGAAAAGGAAGTCTGTCTCGGCCCGCCCTGGCACCCGCGCCCGGCGGCAAAAAGGACGCCGCCCGGCGTCGCCCAAGGCCCGCAGTCTGCGGCCGAGCGGGAGTCCGTTCGGCTTCGTGCCGCTCGAGGATCAAGACGGCGACATGCCGACTGAACGGCAGATGGAGATTTACGAGTTCATTCGCGACAAGATCCAGTCCCGCGGCTACGGTCCGACGGTTCGGGAGATCGGCCAGGCCTTCAAGATCAAGTCCCCCAACGGAGTCGTCTGCCATCTCAAGGCGCTTGAACGCAAGAGCATGATCACGCGCGGCAAAAACATGTCGCGGGCAATCGAGCTGGTCAATGAACCCGCACACCTGCGCGGCCTGCAGATGGTGGGGCTCGTGGCGGCCGGCACGCTCCGCCCCGCCGAGGAGCAGAATGAGCGGCTCGATTTCGACGATCTCTTCAATCGCGACAACCACTTCGTGCTGAAGGTGATGGGCGATTCGATGATCGACGCGCAGATCGCCGATGGCGACTGGGTCGTGATCCAGAAAAAGCCGACGGCACATTCCGGCGACATCGTCGTGGCCCAGACGGAAGACGGAGAGGCGACGCTGAAGCAGTGGTTCCCGGAACGAGATCGCATCCGCCTCCAGCCCGCGAACAGTTCGATGCGGCCGATCTACGTCAAATCCGCGAAGGTGCTCGGCGTACTCGCCGGCGTGGTGCGGAAAACATGAGAATGGCCCCGATCCCGCCAGGGGCGTGCTGCTGCGCTATTTCGCGTCCTGCAGTTGATGCAGTTTGTTGTAGAGCGTCTTCAGGCTGATCCCGAGTTCCTCCGCGGTCCGGGCCTTGTTGCCTTGGTTGCGTTCGAGCCCCTCGAGGATGGCCCGTGTTTCCAGTTCGCGGAGACTCTCCGGGCGGCCTCGTGGCGACTCTTCGGCAGGCGGCGGCCCCGGCGCCACGGCCGGCAGCGCCGGCGGCCCTGCTGGCCGACCGCCGAGCCTGCTCGGCAGGTGGTCGGCCTGAAGCGGCAGGGCGTCGCACAGCACAAGCGCATGCTCGACGACGTTGGCCAACTCCCGCACGTTCCCCGGCCAGCGATGGGCGGCGAGGATCGCCAGAACCTCGTCGGTGGCCACGATGGCTGCCGGCGGCGTCTGCGGCCTCGCCTGCCGCACGAAATGGTCCACGAGGGCGGGCAGATCCTCGAGCCGATCACGCAGCGGAGGAATGTCGATCTCGAAGGTGTTGATGCGAAACAGCAGATCCTCGCGAAAGGCCCCCGTGGCGGCCATCTGCTCGAGCGAACGGTGCGTGGCGCACACAACCCTCACATCGACCGTATGAGTGTGGTTTTCTCCCACCCGGCGAATCTCGCCGCTTTCGAGAGCCCGCAACAGGCGGGGCTGCAGGGATCTGGGCAACTCGCCGATCTCGTCGAGGAAGAGCGTGCCGCCGTCGGCCACCTCGAAGAGCCCCGCCCGGTGCTCTTCAGCCCCGGTGAAGGCCCCTTTCCGATGCCCGAACAGTTCGCTTTCCACGAGATGCTCGGGCAGCGAGCCACAGTTGACGGCCACCAGCGGCCGGCCGGCCCGCGGGCTCGCGTCGTGGATGGCGCGGGCCACCAGTTCCTTCCCGGTGCCGGTTTCTCCCCGCACGAGCACGCTGGCTTCGCTCGCCGCCACGCGGCCGACCAGCCGCCGCACCCGCTCCAGCGAGGCCGAGCCGCCGACCATCCGTCCGGGCCCCTCCGCCCGCCGCACGCGGCTCTCCAACGCCCGGAGCCGCGCCGTGAGTTCTCGCTTCTTCCGCACCCGCTCCAGCACGGCCTGAATCTCGGCCAGTTTGCAGGGCTTCGTCAGATAGTCGAACACGCCCTGCCGGATCGCCGCGACGGCGGTTTCCAGGGATGACTTGCCGGTGATGATCACCGTCTCGGTGTCGGGCGCGATCTCCCGGACCCGGGCGATCACGTCGAGCCCGCCGACGCCCGGCATGTCGAGGTCCACGAGGATGCAGTCGTAGGCGGTGCGGTCGAGCGCCGCGAGCGCCGTCCGGCCATCGGGGCAGACCGTGGCTTCATACCCCAGCCGGGGCAATTCGATCCGCATCAGTTCCTGGAGCGAAGGCTCGTCGTCGGCGAACAGGACCTGCATCGGCCTAGGCTGCTTCGGTTTGATGGCCCACCTCCGTGATCGTGTCATCCGCGGCCGGGGGTGCGCCGCCGATCTCGCGGCTGCCGGCCTCCGCGGCCACCTCGGCCAGCGGCAGTATCACCCGGAACGTCGATCCCTTCCCCTCGCCCGCGCTCGAGGCCTCGATGCGACCGCCGTGATCGGCCACGATGCGGTGCACGATCGAGAGCCCGAGGCCCGTGCCCTGCCCCGCCTTGCGACGGGTGAAAAAGGGCTCGAACAGGTGCTCGAGGACCTCCTCGCTCATGCCGCAGCCGTTGTCGGAAATCGTGAGCACCCCCTCGCCCCCACTGCGCTTCACCATCACCCGCACGCGGCCGGCGTCTTCGATCGAGTCGAGCGCGTTCACCAGCAGGTTGAGCACCACCTGCTTGATTTCCTGGGGATTGGCCATCACGAGCACGTCCGGACCATCGACGATCTCGATCATCTTGCCCGCGAAACGGCCGACATGGCGGAGCATCTCGGCCACGTCGGCGACGACGGGCATGACGGCCATCGCCTGCCGCCGCACCTCGCCGAGCCGGGAAAAGTCGAGGAGCTTTTCCGTGATGCCCTTGCAGCGGAAGGCCTCGCTCTGGATCAGTTCCAGGTAGCGTTTGACCACCGCGGAGTCGTCGGCTGACGGGCCCAGTGATTCCAGCCGTCCCTCCAGCGACTCGGCACACATCGCGATCGAGGCCAGCGGGTTGTTGATCTCGTGGGCCACGCCGGCCGCGAGAAAGCCGACGCTCGCCAGCTGCTCGCTGCGGATCACCTCCCGGGTTCGCGAGTGCACCTGCGTGTCGAGGTCGTCGCGGATTTCCCGAAACCGCTTCGTCATGTCGTTGAGGGCGTCGGCCAGTTCGGCCATCTCGTCATTCGTGTCCAGGTGGATCCGGAAGCCGAAGTCGCCCGAGGCCACCCGACGCGAGGCATGGCCCAGATGGCGGAGCGGCCGAAAGACCCAGCGGTAGGTGAGCGCGCCGATCGCAGCCAGCATCAGGGCTGCCGCCAGCGACGAGAGGAGCGTGGCGAGAATGAGCGAGCGATACCCGTTCCGTACCTCGTTGGAAAGATCGCGCAGCCGCGACTGCAGGAAGGTCGGTAGTTCGACGGCCAACGCCGCCAGCCGCTCGAGGTGGGGTTCCGTCGCCGTCAGCCGCTCGCGGACGTCGGCGACGGGATCATCGGCCTCCTCGCTCCCGTCGGCGGCAGGCTCGGCGACGAGCCGCTCGATCATGGCCAGGCAGGCGTCGATTTCCCGGGCCGTCTCCCGCTCGAGACTGCGATTGCCGAAGGGATGACTGTCGAACTCGGACTCGACCAGCTGCTCCCGATAGCGGTCGAGCGCCTGCCGGGTCCAATCGAGTTGTTCCAGGAAGCCGTCGGCGGCTTCGGCCGACCCCGACACCGCCCGCGTCTGGGCCAGCCGCAGCAGGGCCACGCTCTCGTTGAGGTCGCCGGCCCGCGGCAACTCGGTTGCCCGGTCGCTCAGCGCCCGGACAAGACGCCGGTAGGACGAGATGCCGAGAAAACTGCTCGCGGAGAGGATGGCGACCATGAGGCCGACCAGCAGGCCGCCGAGCAGCAATTTATCGCGAATGGGTCGCCGCTTCGCCACATCCGAACTCCGTGTCGGCCAGCCTTCTCCACGACATGGTAGGCGGTCACGAGCACCCCCTTCCAGAGCGATTTCGGAATCTCATCGCTTCCGCGGCGAGCCATGGGCGGCTACACGAGTCCGAATTTCTTCCGCAGAAACCATTCGCCGCTCAGCAGCAGCGCCAGCAGCAGGAACGCCGGCCATTTGTCCCAGGGCGTGTACGACCACTGTTCGAGCGTTTCGAACGCGGCCGGCGCGGTGCGGAGCTCGTCGAGGATGTCGGCGATCTCTTCGGGCGTCCGGACACCCCCGGGCGTCACTTCGGCGAGCTGTCTCATGAGCAGCGGGTTGGCACGCGGGTTGGCCATCTCGAGATCCTGACGAAAGACCGTGAACCGGGCCGACCGCTCGGAGCGCTCCCCATCCGGCCTGGTCGCCGTCACGGTCAGCCGCCAATCCCCCGGCTCGGAGAAGTCGGCGATCGCTCCGCCGAACGTCTCGCCGCGCCGTCCGATGCGAACGGGTCGGGCCGTCCCGCCGGGTGACGTCGCCACCGCCTCCAGCACCACGTCGGTCACCGCCGACCCGTCCGGCCGGGTGAGGCCGGTGTCGAACTCGAGCGTCGATCCCGGCGATAGCCGCCGCTGCGCGAGCCGCAGCCAGAGCGAGTCCTTCTCGGCATCGTCCTGTCGGGCGAGCCAGAGCACCATCTGCCGCCAGAATCGACGATACTGCTCGACCGCCCCCTGCATCTGCCACTGCCAGGTCGTGTCGGCCGCGAAGGCCAGCACGCGGCCTGCGCCATACTCACGGCCCACCAGGAGCGGACGGCCGTCCGCCGTCACGGCCAGCGGCTTGGCTGCCGGAACGAGCCGGCCCAGATCGTTGGCGCCAGCCAGGGGCGGCATCGCCTGCCACGCGGCCCGCGATTCGGCGTCCGTCTTTCCCAGCCGCAGGATGGAGACGTTCCCGAACCGCTGGTCGGGAAGCATCTGAAGCGGGCCCTCGAGATGAAGTCCCTTTCGCACCGGCTCGTCGAACGGCTGCCGCGCCAGGCGATCAGGCTCGAAGGGCAGCGCCGGCGCGAGCGGCGTGCCGCCCCATCCGCCGGCCTCGAACGCATGGAACCCCCCCAGCAGGCCCAGGCCCGTCCCCTGCTTCACCCGTTCGCCGATCGTCTCGATGTCCCGCGGCTGCAACGCCGAGGAGTCGAGATCGCCGACGAGGACCACGCTCACGTCCCGCTGCAGATCCCGTGACAGGTCAATGGGCCAGGCGCCCCGCCCCGCCTTGGTGGAGTCGATCCAGCGAAACTCCACCTGCATGTCGGGGCTGGCGGCCAGCACCCGGCGCAGGAATCGCTGTTCGGGACGGGCTGCTCCGTCGAGCACGAGGACCCGCAGCCCCCCCTCCACAACCTCCACGAACGTCGAGAGTTCGTTGTTGGCGGTCACCACCTCCCCCTCCTGCGGCGCGACCGCCAAGGCCAATTTTCGTTCGCCGAGCCCGGCGGGCGTCCATGCCAGTCGCACCGGCACCTCCGTCGATCCCGCGGCGCCGCGCACCGTCGTCCGCGACACCTCCTCCATCCGGCCGGCGTCATTTTCGGCCATCAGGGTGACGACGGCCTCGCGATCGGCAAGGCCGTCCAGCCGCACGCGGCCGGCCACCTCCAGCGCGTTCTTGAGATATACCGTGTCACCCACCGCGAGGCTGACGATGGCCGCATCGCGGCCCTGCCCGCCCCCGCGCTGCTGGCCGAACGTGATGCTCCAGAGCGGCACGCCGGCGTCGCCGAGTCGGCGAGCCACGGTCTGCGGGGGCACGTCGCGCGGCGGATACGCCTGTTGGCCACCATCGCTGAGCACGATCACACCGGCCAGCGTGCGGCCCGCCTGGGCGCGCACCGCATCGTCGATCGCGGCGCCGAGCGCCGTCTCCTCGCCTGCCGGTTCCGGCCGCCAGGCGCCCACGGCGACGGCATCGCCGTTGACGGCCGCGATCTCACGGGCCTCGCGGTTGAACCGCCACGCCGAGACGCCGAAGCCCCCCTCCGCCACGAGCGACTGGAACGCCGGTCGGGCCGCCTCGAGCGCAGCGGAGAGCTCCTGCCAGCGGGTGCCGCCACCGGGCCCATCGGCCACCGTCATGCTCTCGGATGCATCGACCATGACCAGCAGCGTCGCCTCCTGCCGGGCCTTCGTGGTCGAAACGAAGGTCGGCCGCAGCATGAGGATTATCATCGTGAGAAAAGCCGCGAGCCGCAGCGCGAGCAGCGCGACGAACCGCCCTCCCGACACCCGCGTCCGATCAGGTCCGACGAGCACGAGCACCGCCGCCAGCATCGCCGTCACCAGCCCGACGAGCGTCCACGAGCCCACCGGATCGACGTGCACCGCGAAGTGCTCGGTCGACACGGCCGCCAGAATCCCGACGGGCCACGGCAGCAGGCAGGTCGCGTTCATGGCGTGGCCTCCGCCAGGCCCGCGGACGCCGGCCCTGCCGCGACGTCCCGGGCCGCCTCGTCGCGGGCCGCATAGAACCGGTTGGCGAGCATCCAATCCGCCGCCATCGCCGCTGCGGCCAGCAGGACGAGCCAGCCGAACAGCTCGGCCCCGACACGGCCCAACGCCACGTCGCGCACCAGGTCGGCCTCGGTCCGGGCCAGGCGGTGATTCGGCCCGAGGACGGCGGCCAGCTGCTCGGGCGAGAGCTTGGTGAAATCGGTGGCGGACGGGGCGAGGTTGGCACTGAAGCCCCGGGCGAAGCCCGCCGCCTCGCCTCCGGCGCGGAGGATGTAGTTGCCGGCGACCCGCGTGTCGGCCACCGTCACGGTGCCACGCCGCGGATCGACCGCCACGGGAACCTCGTCACCGGCGGGCGTGCGCACGAACACGTTGGCGACATCGATGCGCGGCACGGCGATCACGGCCGTCTGCCCCGCGGTGATGTTGCGATCGTCGGCCGAGTCGATGGCATGAAGCAGCATCTCGTTGGCGAGGATCACGAACGGCCATGGTTCGAACCCGGTGGCCAGCATGTTCCAGGCGTCGGGATCATCGGCCACCTGCGATACGGGGGTGGTGACGATGACCACCGTCCCCCGGCCCACGCGATGCTCGAGGATCGCCGGCAGTCCGTTGCGGTAGGAAAGGATCGGCGTGGCCGCGGCTGGGGCGTCGTCCGGCGCGAATTCCCAGTGCCGGGCGACGGGAAAATCCTCCCATGGCACCGCATCACCGACACGACGGAAGGGCTCCAGCACGGGGTGATCCAACGCGGCGGGCGCGAGGAAGTTGGCGTCGCCGGGCGTCCGCCACACCCTCACGATGCCGCCCCCGAGCACCTGCCGCGCCGCGGCGGAGTTGAACCGCGCCGGGTCGGCGGCCCGCGGCCCCAGCCAGACGACCAGACCGCGGCCGGCCGTCACCCACTCTCCCAACTGGTCCCACACGCGGTCGGTCAGCGGCGGTGGATCGACCAGTTCGATGGCGTCGAAGCCGTCCCAGGCGGTCGTGCCGAAGGCCGCGGCATCGACGACCACGGCTTCGAACCGCGACCGGCCGGCCTTTTCGAGCGCCACCGGCGCGATCGCCTGGGCCACGAATTGCCCGGTACGGTCGGCCGGCGTCGGCGCGACGACGAGCACGCGGGCGGGAGCGCCGACCTCCACCGTGAAGGAACGGACATCGTCGGCCGGCAGATCGTCGCTTCCCACCACCACCACCCGCCCCTGCCGTGTGCCGGCGGCCAGGCCGGCCAGTTCGAAGCTCGCCTCTCCGGCCGCGCCGGCCTTCCAGGTCACCGGCTTCTCGGCACGTCGCACGTAGCGACCGTCGGCCTCGAGCAGTTCGACGGCCACGCCCCGGGTCGCTTCGGGGCCGACGCGGCTGGTGGCCGCCGTGACCACCAGGGGCGCGCCGGCCGACAGCCGGTCGGCGGAGAGATCGATCGCGTCGATGGCGAAGTTCTGGGCGGCGTCCGCCCCCACGTCGATCCACAGCAGGGTCGTATCGGGCGGCACGGAGTCCGGGCCGAGCGGGACGGCGCCGGCCAGGGCGCCGCGGGAACAGTCGGTGAACACGTAGAGTTCGCGGCGGACCAGCTCGGATGTTTCGAGAAGCCGCAGACCCTCCGCCACCGCCGATCCGAGCGTGACGGCGGGTGTCGCCGTGGCGAGCCGATCGACACGGGCCGAGGCGGCAGCCACGGTCGGCAGGAACGCAGCCGCGCCCCCGGAGGTATCGATCACACCGACCTTGCTCGTGGGAGGCAGCCTGTCAAAGAGCCTGCGGGCCAGGGTCGCGGCCTGTTCGAGCCGCGTGCGGTTGGCCTCGCGCAGGTCCATGCGCGGGGCGGTATCGAAGACGAGCACCGCCGCCACCGGCCCCTCGGCATCGGCCAGCCAGCCGGCGCCGCGCAGCACCGGACGCGCCATGGCGAGGGCCAGAAGGACCAGCGCCGCGATCCGTGCCGCCAGCAGGAGCAGGTGATTGAGCCGCAGCCGGCGCCGGTTGGCGATCGCCCGCGCCTGGAGAAACCGCAGCGCCGGAAACACCCGCGTCACCGGCTTCGCCCGCATCATCAGGTGCAGCACGACGGGCACCACGACCAGCGCCGCCCCGCCCAGCAGCATCGGTGCAAGAAAGGTGATTCCCATCCTAAAACCGGTTCTTGCGACTTTGGAGGTAGCTCAAGAGCGCCTTGTCGAACGGCATGCTCGTGTCGATGGGCACGTAGTCGATGCGGGCCTGGTGGCAGCCCTTTCGATAGTCGTCGCGGAAGGCCTCGACTTCGGCAAGGTAGCCGCGGCGGGCCGCGTCGGCATCGACCACCAGCTTCTCGCGCGACTCCGGCTCGACGAACTCCACCATGCCGTCGAAGGGAAATCTCGCCTCCGCCTCGTCGAGCACGTGAAACAGGATCACATCGTGGCCGCGGTGCCGCATCCGCCGCAGCGCCTGGCGGATCGGCTCCGGATCGGAGAGCAGATCGCTGAAGATCATCACCAGCGAGCGGTGCCGGAGCATGGCCGTCACCTGCCCCAGGCTGGCGGCGATGTCGGTCTGTCCGGAGGGCTCGGCCTTCGACAGGATGGAGAGCAGGTGGGCGATCTGTGAACGCCGTGATCGGGCCGGCAGGCTGGCGGTGATCCGCTCGTCGAAGAGCATCAGGCCGCAGGGATCCTGCTGGTGGATCATCATCCAGCAGAGTGTCGCGGCCAGCGACGTCACGTAGTCGAGCTTCGTCATCTCCTGGCGGTAGGTATAGGCCATCGATCCGCTGACATCGACCACCAGGTAGCCGGTGATGTTGGTCTCCGCCTGGAATTTCTTGACATAGTGCTTGTCGGTCTTGGCGAAGATCCGCCAATCGATGTCCTTGGGCTCGTCGCCCGGGGCATACTTCCGGTGCTCGCTGAATTCCACCGAGAAGCCCTGGTAGGGGCTCGCATGGAGTCCCTGCAGAAACCCGCGGGCGATGAACTGGGCGCGCAGGTCGAGTGCTACCAGACCAATTTCGAAGGCGAGATGGCG
>CAZONY010000077.1:0-9971 GCA_964581215.1 uncultured Chitinophagaceae bacterium
GCCGCCGGCGATCTCCCAGGCCCGGGCGATCCGATCCTCGCCGGCCGTGTAGAGCAGCCTTCCATCCGGCGAGAATCGGGCGCACAGCACCCGCTTCTCGTGCCTGAGCGACACGATCTCCGTCGGCTCGTCACCGCAGCCCCAGACCCGCGCGGCCTTGTCCTCGCCCGCGGTCGCCAATCGGGCTCCGTGCGAATCGACGTCGATCGAATACACCCGCCGCGAGTGGGCCTCGAAGCGCATTGTCGCCGCGGCACCATTCTCCGCATCGGACGTCGCCAGCGGCCACACTTCCACGATGCCGCGGTCGCAGGCGGCGACGAGCCGGCGCCCGTCGGGGAAAAACTGCACGTCGTTCACCTGCCGGCCGTCGAGCGACATGCGGTGCAAACGGCGGCCCTGCCCGGCATCCCACACTTCGATGCCCGACACGGTGCCGACCGCCACCCGCGCGCCCTGCGGATCGTGGGCCACGGCCCGCACGCCGCCGTCGCAGGGCAGCGCCGGATTACTGCCGAGGTCGCTCCGCCACACCCGCACCGTGGCGTCTGTGCCGCCACTGGCGATCCAAGGCTCCTGCCCCGCGCACGCGGTGGACCATACGCCGCCGTCATGCCCGAGTCGGCGACCGACTTCGATCCCTGTGACGGGATTCCAGATCCGCAGCACGGCGTCGTTGGAGGCCGTCACCACGAGCCCTTCATCCGTGAAGGCGACGGCGTTCGTCTTCACGGGATGCCGCAGCACGGCCCGCGGCTCACCGGTGGCCGCATCCCAGACACGCACGGTTGCGTCCTCGGAGGCGGACGCCAGCAGATCACCCCGCCGGGAAAAGGCGACGAAGAAGACACGTCCTGAATGTCCGCGGAGCGTACGCAGCGGCTTGCCTGTGGCGACCTCCCACAGCCGAAGGGCTCCGTCCTGCGAACCCGTGGCCACGTGCGCGGTATCGGGTGAGAAGGCCACCGCATAGACCGTCCCCGAACGGCCGTGCAGCCGCATCTCCTCGCGGCCGGTCGCGACGTCCCAGATGCGGGCCGTGCCGTCGCGGCCCCCGGTCACAAGCCGCCGGCCGTCTGGTGCGAACGCCACGCCATACACCACGCCATCGTGCCCGACGCACCGCAGGGCTTCCCTGCCACCATCCACGTCCCACACCCGGGCCGTGGCATCCGCACAAGCAGCCGCCACCCGCGCACCATCGGGCGAAAAAGCCACCGCCCACGCCTCGCTGCCGACCTCGGCGAGCACGTCGCCTTGCCAGGAGGCTTCTCCGTTCGTCGCTCGGCGCGACGGCTCCCAGAGCCGCACGCTCCCATCCGCGCCGCCCGTCACCAACCGCATATCCTCCGGCGACCAGGCCAGCGCCCGGATCGTTCCCACGTGCCCCTCGAGCACCGCGACCGAATCGTCGAGGGATGCCGCCAGGCAGGCCAGTTCGATCGGCCGCTCGGCCCCGGCGTCGGCGACGAGGCCACGGGCGGAGGCCAGCAGCCGGCGAGCCTCGGCCTCGGCGCCCCGGTCCCGCGCCACGCCGGCGAGAAGCAGATTGGATCGGTAGAGCTGAGCACGGGCCGCGGCGCCCTCCCGCTCGGCGCGTACTGCGAAGAAGGAGATGCCGACGACGGCCGCCACGAGCGAGGCGACCGCCCCGACCGTGGCCGCCGCCGCCGCGCGATGCCGTCGGGCCAGCCGCAGGAGCACCTCCCACGGGGCGAGCGGCCGGGCGAGGATCGGCTCGCCGGCGAGCCACCGGCCGAGATCCGCCTCCAGATCCGCCGCGGTGGCGTAGCGATCGGATGGCTTCTTCTCCAGACACTTGGCCACGATCACCCCGAGCGACCGGCCCTCGTCGGCGGAGATCGATCGATCCGACCGCACCGCCGCTGCCACCGCCGCCACGGCGTTCGGCACCAGCTCGTGGACGATGCGAATCGCCTCCACGACCGACCGCCCCCGGATGTCGTAGGGGAGCGCGCCGACGAGCAGTTCGTGCAGCACGAGGCCAAGGGCGTGCACGTCGCTCCGCGCATCGACGTCGTCGGAACGGCCGGCGAGCTGCTCCGGGCTCATGTAATGGAGCGTGCCGACGATCTGGCCGACGTCGGTCAAGGCCGTGCCCGCGACATCGTCGGCGTCGGTCGAGCGGGCCACGCCGAAGTCGATGACCTTCGGCTCACCGGCGCCATCGACGAGGATGTTGCCCGGCTTCAGGTCGCGATGGATCACGCCCTTCTGGTGGCCATGGGCCACGGCGGCACAGATTTTTCGCATGAGTGCCACGCGCTGCCGCGCTGGCAGAGCCGCCTGGAGGCAATGGGCCGCCACCGTTCGCGCGTCGGGCACCAGTTCCATCACGAAGTAGGGAACGGTGAGTGGACCGATCCGGGCCGTGGAGAGCGCGAAGATCTGGGCGACGTGCGGGTGGCGCAGCCTGGCCAAAACCTGGGCTTCGTAGTCGAAGCGCCGCATCTGCGCGGCCGACACGATCCCGTCTCGCATCACCTTGACGGCCACCGCGCGATGCGGCGACTGCTGGCGCGCCTCGTACACCCGGCCCATGCCGCCGACCCCGATGGGCCTGACAATCGTCACGCCGCCAAGATCGGTCCCTGGGGGAAGCTCGGCCGTCGGGCCGACACCGAAGCCGAAATCGTCGGACGCATCGGTGCATGCCGGGGGGATCGCGGCCGACGCCTCACCGTAGCCGGTCCAGCCCGAGCCCCCGCCCGCGGAATCATCCGCACCCGTGGAGTTCCGCCCCGATGCCGACCGATCGTGCGCCATGAGCGGAGTGTACCCCCGCCCGAGGGGATGTCACGTGGTCGGCGATCCCGAGCAGGGCGTCGCGAGCCGCGATGATCTCCCCCACATGGTCTCTCCAGCGTGCCGCCGGCGTGAGCCGGGCCAGCTGCCGCCACCTCCGCAACTGGATCTGCGCTGCCTGGATGATGCGAACCGGGTCGTCCTCGGAGGGCGACAGCCGCAGGATCGCGTGCGAAATGTCGGCACATGACCGGTCGCTCGGATTCCGTGGGAGTGAGGGTTCAAGCTGGAGCGCGGGCTCGAGCACCGGCAGTTCCGTGAGCATGGCGGGCCACCCCTAGGCGATGAAGCGGGCAATGACGCGTTTGGCGTGAATGACGGGCCTCGGCGACCCGCTACCTTCTAAGGCGAGAACGCCCGCCGACAGGGGCAAAAAAATCGCTACACTCGGGCCCCATGGACGGCGACGACCTGACCTCCCCCGCGCTCGCCGCCTGCCTGCAAGGGCTCGCCGAGGGCGATCTGGCGGCCCGGGACCGGATCATCGAATTGTGTGCCAGCCGACTGCGGACGCTTGCACACCGCATGCTCCGGCGATTTCCGGGCGTGCGTCGCTGGGACGACACCGACGATGTCTTCCAGAACGCCGCCATGCGGCTGCATCGGGCTCTCGGCGACGTTCCGGTCCGCTCCGCGCGGTCCGTCATGGCACTGGCGGCGACTCAACTGCACCGCGAACTGATCGACCTGGCCCGCCACCACTCCGGCCCGCTGTCATACGAAGCCAATCACGCGTCGAACGTCATTCCGCGAGCGGCGGCGCCGACCTCGGGCGCGCGGTTCGTCGACATGGCCGCCGCCCCCGATCCGCTCCTCGATCGGTGGACGCGATTCCACGAGGCGATTCAGCGGCTGCCGGAAGAGGAGCGGGAACTCTTCCACCTCGTCTGGTATGTCGGTGCCGACCAACAGACGATCGCCAAGCTGCTGGACTGCTCGACCCGCACGGTCAAATCCCGCTGGCGTGAGGCCCGCGAAAAAGTGCGGGCCGCGCTCGACGGGCTGCCGCCCGAATGATCAAGGCCCCGCGGAAGGGGCCGCCGCTGAAGAGCGTTCGGCGAGCGACCGCCAGCGAATGTGGCGGACCCTGGCTGACGTCGCGTAGGTAGCGATGCCCAGCGGCCGCGCCGGAAGCATCTCTTCGCGAACCGAGAACCGCTTTCCCTCCCGAGGCTGATCGACCACGCGCAAGTCGTCGATGAAGCATTCGATTCGCTCCGACGACACCCGCACGCGGATGCGATACCAGCGGTTCGACACGAAGTTTTCCGACGTCGTTGTGTCGTTGTTCGCCGCGTCGCGGCCGTCGATGCTCGACAGGCCGACGACGGTTCCCCCCCAGCCGCCCACGATGAGCGAGCAGTGCTCATCCTTGACCGGAAACGTCAGGCCGCAGAAGAAGTCGAAGCCATCGTCCCGGCGGGCCTCGAGGGCGATTTCGTACTCGTCCTGGGGAAATTCACCCGTCCACGTGATGCCGCTGAGTTCCGACCCGAGGGCGATGCGGATGGCGTCGCCGGCCACGGCGACCTCCCCCTCACCGCCGAAGGGCGTCGCCTGCCAGCGCCCCAGGTCACGGCCGTCGAAAAGCGACCGCCAGTCCGGTTCAGCGGCGCGGGCGACGGGCCCCGCGGCCAGCGCAGCCGACAGAGTGGCGACGATCGGAAAAACAGCCCGGACGATCCCGGGCGAAGGATCACGGAAGGTGCACCACATGGCATCCAGTCTACACGCATACCTTCCCGCAGCATCAGGGCTTGACAAAAAACTGTACGCGCGTTCACCATTTGGCCATCGGGTTTCACGTTCCGTTTTCCCCTCGGAGATTCCGCCATGCTCGCCCGACTGCAAACCTATTCCCTATTCGGCATCGATGCCGTTCCCGTCGATGTCGAGGTTGACGTCTCGGCCGGCGCCCTGCCGGCCACCGTGCTGGTCGGCCTGCCCGACACGGCGATCCGCGAGAGCACCCATCGCGTGGCTCGCGCGATGGTCAATTCCGGCTTCCATCGGCCCAACGACCGGATCGTCATCAACCTCGCCCCGGCCGAACTGCCCAAGCAGGCCGCCACGTTCGACCTCCCGATCACGCTCGGCATCCTCGCCGGAAGCGGCCAGTTCTCCGCGGAGAGATTTGACGATTATGCGGTGGTGGGGGAGCTCTCCCTCGAGGGCACCACCCGGCCGGCGCGCGGAGCCCTCTCGATCGCGATCGCGGTGGCGAGGCAGAAGCGGCAGCGACCGCTCAAGGGGGTCGTGGTGCCCGCGGCGAGCGCGACCGAAGCGGCCGTTGTCGAAGACATCGAGGTGATTCCCGTCGCGTCCCTGGCCGAGGCGGTGCAGTTTTTTTCGGGCGATCTTGCCATCCCCCCTGCGCCCGCGCGGGTGACGGAATGGTTCGACCGGTATGCCGCCTACGACATCGATTTCGCCGACGTTCGCGGACAGGAGGCCGCCAAGCGGGCCCTCTGCGTGGCCGCGGCGGGCGGGCACAACTGCCTGATGGTGGGCCCGCCCGGGGGCGGAAAGACGATGCTCGCCAAGCGGATCCCGACGATCCTTCCGCAGCTCTCGGCGGCGGAGTCGCTGGAGACGACCCGGATCTACAGCGCGCTGGGCCTGCTCTCCGGCGGCCAGCCGCTCGTGGCAACGCGGCCCTTCCGCGCTCCGCACCACACGATCAGTGAGGCCGGCCTGATCGGTGGCCGGTCGATCCCGATGCCGGGCGAGATCTCGCTCGCCCACAACGGTGTGCTCTTCCTGGACGAGCTTCCGGAATTCAACCGACGGACACTCGAAGTCCTGCGGCAGCCCCTCGAGGACGCCACCGTGACGATCAGCCGCGCCAAGTCCTCGACGATCTTTCCGGCCGATTTCATGCTCGTGGCCGCGCTCAACCCCTGCCCCTGTGGCTACCGCGGCGATCCCCGCCGCGAGTGCCAGTGCACCGCGCCACAGGTCGAGAAGTACATGGGCAAGATCTCCGGCCCGCTCGTCGATCGGATCGACATTCACCTGGAAGTTCCGGCCGTGCCGTTTCGGGAGTTGTCGGCCTCCCGTTCCGGCACGTCGAGCAGCCAGATGCGTGAGGCGGTGCTCGCCGCCCGCGGTCGCCAGATACGACGGTTCGGCGATGAGCGTGCGATCAACGCCGGCCGCCCGCCTCGGTGCAACGCGCGGATGACGAGCCGGATGATCCGCGAGCACTGCCCGCTCGATCCGCCCGCCGGCGAACTGCTGCGGGCCGCCGTGACCGATCTGGGGCTCTCGGCCCGAGCCCACGACAAGGTTCTGCGCGTGGCGCGGACGATCGCCGATCTCGACGCCGTGGAGGTGATTGGCTGCAGCCACATCAGCGAGGCCATCAACTACCGCATGCTTGATCGCGGCCTGTGGACCTGATCATCGTGTGAGCGTTGTGTTTGCCGCGGCCACGTTCGGCCACCGCGGACACGGTGTTGGCCTCGGCAGCGAATCCATGCTAGAATTCCGCTCATTGCAGCATCTGCGAGGAAGCCATGCCGGCCCAGAAACGCGCGAAGAAATCGACCGCCAAACCCACCTCTCCGAAGGTCGCCCGTGCCGGATCGGCCGGAGCCGCCGGCAAGCGGGTGTTGCTCGTCGACGACGACACCGAGATCGTCGAGTCGATGCAGACGGTGCTGGAATCCCGCGGCTACGAGGTGCTGGTCGCCCGCGACGGCAACCAGGGCCTCCTCATGGCTGAAAACGAAAATCCCGATCTCGTCGTGCTCGACATGATGATGCCCAAGCGGAGCGGCTTCCTCGTTTTGGAGCGGCTGCGCCGAAGCCGGCCCGTGCCCCTCCGCGTGATCATGATCACCGCCAATGAAGGAAGTCGCCACAAGGCCTATGCCGAGATGCTCGGCGTGGACGACTACATCCGCAAGCCATTCGCCATGGATCGGCTGCTGGAGAGCGTCGATCGGCTGCTCGCCGGCTGATTGGCAGCCCTGCGCCCGCCAGGGCAGCCTGGCGATCGGCGAAATCTGGGGCATGTGCGCTGGCTGCAAGTGCGATTGACCCCGTTCGGCGGCCTCCCTACATTCCGACGGCTCGTTGGATTCACGCGATGCCGCCCTTGCCCCGACCGGGGAAGGGCCTCGCGATTTGACGCCGCTCCTAGGATCGATTCGTGGCAGCCGACCGCAGCATTTCGACGCCGGGCGACGACCTGAAGGAGCGGGTCCGCGACGCCATCGACATCGTCGAGGTCGTGAGCACCTACATCTCGCTGCGACGATCGGGCAAGGGGCTCGTGGGGCTGTGCCCGTGGCACGACGATTCACGGCCAAGCCTGCAGGTGAATGCCGAGCGGCAAACGTTCCGCTGCTGGGTCTGTAATCTGGGCGGCGACGTCTTCAGCTTCCTCATGAAAATGGAGAAGCTCGAGTTTCGCGAGGCTCTCGAGCAGCTCGCCGACCGGGCCGGGATTCCGCTGACCCGTGGCCGTGGCGCCGGCTCCGGCGACGCGAAGGCCGAGATGCATCGCGTGCTCGGCTGGGCAGCGGACCGATTCCGCGACTGCCTCCGCGCAGCGCCCGAGGCCCGTGGTGCCCGCGAGTACCTGCTCGCCCGCGGCCTGTCCTCGGAAACAATCGACCGCTTCGGCCTCGGCTACGCGCCGGCCTCGTGGGATTGGCTCCTCCGGCAGGCCTCTGCGGCCGGGCTCGGCACGAATCTGCTGGCGGCCACGGGCATGGCGGTGGAGCGGCAGGATCGGTCAGGGCATTACGACCGATTCCGTGATCGCGTGATGTTTCCCATTCGCGACCCGCTCGGCCGATGCGTCGCCTTCGGCGGTCGAGTGCTGCCCGGCGCTCCTCCCGACTCTGCCAAATACATCAATTCGCCCGAGACCGCGCTCTTCTCGAAGAGCTCGATGCTCTACGGGCTCGACACCGCCCGCGAGGCGATGGGCCGCTCCCGACGGGCCGTGGTCGTGGAAGGCTACACCGACTGCCTGGCGGCACGGCAGGTGGGCATCGACGATGTCGTGGCCGTGCTCGGCACGGCGCTCGGCGAGCGGCACGCCAAACTGCTGCGTCGTTACGTGGACCGGATCGTCCTGGTGCTCGACGGCGACGACGCCGGACGCCGTCGGGCCGACGAAATTCTCGACGTCCTGCTCGCGGAGCCGATCGACCTACGGATCGCCAGGCTTCCGGCCGGCGTTGATCCCTGCGACTTCATCCTCGCCGAGGGGCGCGAGGCCTTCGAAGCCCTCCTCGCATCCGCTGGTGATCCGCTCGACTACAGGATGGACGAGGCCCTGGCGCGGCTGCCGTCGGGGGCGAGCGATGATGCTTTGCTCGCCGCCGTCGAGAGCGTGCTCGCGGCACTGGCCAACGTCTCCCCGCGGTCGCCGGCATCGCCATCCCAGCGACGGCTTCGCGAGGACCAGGTGCTCGGCCGTCTCTCACGCCGGTTCGGCCTCGGCCGCGACGTGCTCCGCTCCCGCCTCCTCGACCTCCGCGGCAAGGCCCCGTCGGTCACGCCTGACGACCAGCCTTCCGATCGGCCGTTGCTGCCGACGAAGCTCCCCGCCTGGGATCGCGAGGTGATCGAGGTGCTCGTCGGTGTGCCCGAGGGAGCAGGGCTCATCATTCGCGAAATCGACATGTCCGAACTGGAAAGCGGCGCGGGGCGCCAGGTTCTCGAGGCGGCCCGTCGGCTCCACGCCGGCGGCCGGCCCGTCGGCCTGTCGGGTCTGCCCATGGAAATCCCCGACCCGGGCGTGCAGAGCATGCTCGTGGCCGTTGACGAGGCCGCGGCCGACCGCGGGCCTCGGAACGCCGAGGAACGCATCCACTACCTGCAGGACGCCCTGCGACGCCGCTCCGCCGAGCGGCAGGCGCACGCGAGCGCGCGGCAACTGAAAACCTCCCGGCTGGATCCCGGCTCGGAGGCGGAGCTTCTGGAGCAACTCGTCGTGCAACGGCGGGCGGCTCAGGGCATGACCGAACCCAGGGAAGGGTGAGGATGCCCGTCTCGTCGCTGCGATCGGCACCGCAGACGCTCCGGCGTCACGATGCCGGGGGGCGGTGCGAGTGACGGTACGATGGTGAAGGAGAACCACGAGATGAGCAAGCAGGTCAACAGGCTGGCAAACGTTCAAGGCGCCCCGATCGCTCCCCCGGCTGACGTGCCGATCGTGCCCGCGGTCGGACACGGCGACATCGAGTTGCTCTCCCTGGTCGCGGCCGGCAAGGCCCGTGGCTACCTCACCTTCGACGAGGTCAACGCCTACCTGCCCGACGAGGCCGTGGATCCCGAGAAGATCGACGCCTTGCTGGTGGCTCTCGAGGAACAGGGCATCGAACTGCTCGACAGCCCGCCCGCCGAAACCGAGCCGCAGCCACAGGCGACGGTGGCTGCGGGCAGGCCTGCCAAGCCGGCCACGCCCCGCCGCGACGAGGCGATCACCACGCCCCCCTCCAACGCCGGCAACGACCCGATCCGGATGTACCTGGCGCAGATGGCGGAGATCCCGCTCCTCACCCGTCGCGAGGAGATCTCGCTGGCCAAGCGAATCGAGGTCACCCGGAAGCGGTTCCGCCGCGCGATCCTCGGCTGCTCCTACTCGATGCAGACCACCGTCGATACGCTCCGCCGCGTGCACGACGGCACGCTTCCCTTCGACCGCACGATCAAGGTGTCGCTCACGGAGCGGCTTACGAAGGAGCAGATCCAGGCCCGCATGCCTCATAACCTCGCCACGCTCGACGACCTGCTCGCCCGGGGCAAGGACGACTTCCGGCTGCTCATCAGCACCCGCACGAGCCCCGAAGATGCCCGGGCCGCCCGGCAGCGATTCCGTCGCATCAGGGCGAAGACGATGGTGCTCGTCGAGGAACTCAGCCTGCGGACCCGGCGCGTACAGCCGCTCATGAAGGTGCTCCGCGGCATGTCGGCCCGCATGGATGCGATCCAGCAGAGCCTGAGGGCGATGAAGGAGGGAAGTGTCTCGTGCGACGACCGGGCGGACATGCGAAAGGAGCTTCGCGACCTGATGCTTGCCACTCAGGAAAGCCCTCGTTCGCTCCGCACCGGCGTCGGCATGCTCGACAAGCTTCGCGACGAATACGAGGCCGCCAAGCGGAGCCTGTCGGCGGCCACCCTGG
>CAZONY010000078.1:0-9964 GCA_964581215.1 uncultured Chitinophagaceae bacterium
ATCCCGCGCTTCCCCCGTCGCCATCATCACCTGCCTCCTGGGGCGGTCGCCTCGTCCCGGGCGCCGCAGCGGTGTTCCGCGGCCACCCAGCCGGCCACGTACTCGGCGGAATCGAGGACGCCGTTGATCGTGGAGTCATAAAGATAGTCTCCCACGACGAACAGGTTGTGGCCGTTTCCGGCGGGCCGGTGCCGTCGATGAACCGGCAGCGGCAGCCAGCCTCCGGGCACCGCGCTGACCGCGCCCGTCCAGCGGTGGACGCGGGATTCCAGCACCCGGGAGCGGAGGTTCGCCAGCGGCGCCGGCAGCGCGGCGATGGCGGCGGCGACGATCGCCTCGTCGGAGCGGGTCGCCATGTCCCGGGCGGCCGCACCGCCCAGGAGCCAGCCGAGCACGCCGTGCCGCGCGGTCGGATCCCGCGCGTTCTCCACGTAGAGGCAGGCGCCTGCGAAGGCGTCGAGCATGAGGTAGTCGTCGGCGCCCGGCACGCCGGCGACGAGGTCTTCGAGCAGCAGGGTGATCCGCAGGTAGTGCGCGGGATGGTCGTGATGGACGACGTGCCGCCGCATCGCGGCGGCGAGCGGCGGGGCGCCGAATTCGATTGCGGCCAGCGGCCCGACGGGAACCGCGAGCACCACGACGTCGAACGCCTCGTCATGCACGCGTCCCGCGTGCCGCCAGGCCACAGAGAGCCGCCCCTCGGGCGCCGTGCCGACCCGCATCACGGCCGCTTCGAGCCGCACGGTCGCCGCCAGGCCCGCCGCGACCGCCTGCACGAGCTGCTCGTTGCCGCCGATGATCCGGTAGAGCCGCATGTAGGCGGGGTCGTTCATGAGGTAGTTCTGCAGCCCGTAGCCGGCCGACGTGGTTTCGGGCTCGGTCGCGAGATCGCTGTGGATCATCGTCTCCACGTACCGGCGCACCGACGGGACCGTGACGCCGGCCAACGCGTCGTCGAACCGGTGCCATGCGAGCGGAGATGGCGATGCGTCGGATCCCGATTCGTAGAACTCCCGCGGAGTCATCGCGGAGCGGGCTCGCAGGTCGAACGCCGCCAACGCCTGCCGGGCGGCCGGTCCAAAGAGGTCGCCGACGTCATCGACGTTGGCGAGCCATCGTCCCTCGAGGTGCACGGCCGAACCGCCCAGCGGCATGACGGAGAGCCCGAGGGTGCGAACCAGGTTCCGGAGCGGGTCGCTATCCACCGGTGAGTAGTCGTAGAACTCGGCGGCGCCCGCTTCGTACCGGACCGGTGCCGTGGAGAAGGTCGGCGTCAGCAGCTTGCCACCCAGCCGGGCGGTTGCTTCGAGGATCGTGATGTCCAGCCGCGAACTGGCGAGCCGCTCCAGGTGCCAGGCCGTGAAGAGTCCGCCCGGGCCTCCGCCCACGATGGCCACCCGCAACGGTCGGTCGAATGCATGCGTGCAACTGCGGGGCATCATGTTTCTTGAACGTGCCCCGCGGGGCGAAAGTTGCGGCGGGGGCTGGTCATCGATCGTATACTTTTCCCGCTCCGTCACCCGCCTCGCCAGGACCATCCGCCATGCTCCAGCCCATGCGGCCCCACACCGATCCCGTGGAGCGGCTCACCGAGGCCGCGCGGTTTCATGATTACCGACGCGCCTCCAACCCGCTGGGGGATGCGGGCGTGCCTCCCATTCCCGGCGGCCGCTTCGCCGCGGCGCTCCACGAGCAGGGCCCGACGCGGATTCTGCCGCTCGACACGAGCGCGATCCTCGGTGGCCCCGGTCCGGCCACCACGCCGTCGCTGTGCGCGAATTTCGTGCGGATCCATTCGGGCGACGCCGTCGTCACCGACGCCAATGCCACGAGCCAGCTCTTCTTCGTGATGCGGGGCACGGGCACGACGCGGCTGGCCGTCGATGGCGGCGTCGACATGCCCGCGGGCACCGAGATTCCCTGGCAGGCCGGCGACCTCTTCACGCTGCCGGCCAAGAGCGCGGCCACGCACGCGGCTGTCGAGGATGCGGCCCTCTACTGGGTGCACGACGAGCCGCTGCTGCGGCATCTGGGCGCCCTGGCGACCACGCGCCGGTTTGGCCCCACGCTCTACCGCCACGAAGCGATCCGCGAGGCGCTCGAGGCGGTCGTGCGCGATCCGGAGAGCGCCCGGGCGAACCGCCTGAGCGTGCTCCTGGGCAACCACCTCTTCCCGCAGTCGATGACGGTCACGCATGTGCTGTGGGCGATGTTCGGCATCCTGCCGGTGGGCGTGGTGCAGCCGCCGCATCGCCACCAGTCGGTGGCGGGCTTCGAGGCCGTTCCCCCGCCGCGCCGCAATCTCGTCGTCGATGCCAAGCCCGGCTGCTACACGATGGTGGGCCGCACACTCGCCGCCGATGGCTCGATCGCCGACGGCGAGCGGTTCGAGTGGGAGCCGCACGCGGTCTTCATCACGCCGCCGGGGCTGTGGCATTCGCACCACAACGAGTCGGGCCAGCCGGCCCACATTCTCCCGATCCAGGATGCGGGGCTGCACACCTACCTGCGGACGCTCTCCATTCGCTTCAGCCGCCGCACGGCGACCGGCCACGACGTGGTCGAAGATGCCGGCTAATAGAGGTAGTCGAGGAACGGCCGCGTGCCATGGCGGGCAGCACGTCGTTCGCGATGACTGGGAATAAGCCAAGTACCCGTTCTACCACTGCCTTCAGTCAAGCGGCGTCAACGTAAACGACTTGATCGCCACCCCGTACTGCGGGGCTTTGGAGCGCGAGAAGTGCAGGGTGTTCGTGCCCGCTTTCAGATCGATGGCCACTGGCTCCGACTCTTGCCATTGGCCGCACGTCAAGGGCAGGGCCACGGTGCTTGGGGATGCATCGTCATTGGCGGCCACATTGACCGTCTGGCCAGGATTCATCGTGACCACGCGTGCCGAGAGTCCGTATCTGCCGGCCTTGGGGGCCTCCACCGTGTATGCAAAGCGGTACACGTCGCCCTGCTGCGGCCCGATCGGATCCTCTTTGGGGCTCTTGGCGTAGTATTCCGGGTCATAGACATCGGCCACGCGTTCCCAGACGTTGCCGTACATG
This sequence comes from uncultured Chitinophagaceae bacterium, assembly GCA_964581215.1. Lineage (GTDB taxonomy): Bacteria > Planctomycetota > Planctomycetia > Pirellulales > UBA1268 > CACORA01. The sequence goes on from CAZONY010000078.1 coordinate 3,054, forward strand.
TCGTAGAGCCCCCAGGGGTTTGGTTTCTTCGTGCCCACCGGATGGCCCGCCATGCGGGCCTTGCCCTCCTGCGAACCAAACCACGCGTAGTCATCGAGAGCGCCTGGATCATCGCCGAAGAACCATCGGGTGCTCGCGCCGGCGCGGGCGGCGTATTCCCATTCCGCCTCGGTCGGCAGCCGCAGGTCTTGCCCCGTCTTCTCTTTGAGCGTGTCGAAGAACCAGTCGGTGTCGTCAATGGTCATGAAACCGCGTGGATGGGCAGGATTGCTTCTCACGCCTCCGCCGCAGACGGCGTCGAACTGCTGTTCGGTGACCTCGTGTTTCCCGAGATAGAAGCCCTTCGTGAGGGTGACTTCGTGCTTCGGCACATCGGTGCAGCTGAACTTGGTCTGCGTGTCCCGCTCGCCGCCCATCACGAAGCTTCCGGGCTTGATGTACACCAACTCCAAGACGCAACCGTTCCCGCAGTCGATCTTGAGTTCCGGGGGCGGGTTGTCGCCGTCGGTAGAGCGCGCCACACGGAAACCCCAGTCGGCGTAATTCCCAAGGCCACTGCTCCGCATTCGGTTGGCTGACGAGCACCCCATGGCGTCGCCTTTCCAACTACCGCCGCGCAGCAAATTGATCCCCTTGCGGCCGAAGTTGCTCAGATAGATCTGCTGCCCGCCGAGGAAACTCGGCATCGGCGAGACCCCGCGTGTGCCTCCTTCGTTCGGGATGAATGCGGCGGCCGGAATCACGATCGAGCCATCGCTGGTGGTGACGATTTTCTCCTCGACCGTCGCACTCTCGACCACCGTCTCGTGCTTGGACGAGTCTTCGTCCGCCTCGCCGAGGTTCTCCCCGAGGGCGCCGAGCGTTTCGGCCTTGAGCTCCTCGATGATCGTTTGCTGGGTGCGGAGCGAGGCGCCGTTCCAGCCCGACACCTTCGCCAGGTCGCCGGTGTAGACGCGCTTCTCGCCCATGAGGTCGCCGATCCACTGGCCGCGTTTCACCTTCAGGAATGCTTCCGGATTCTTGCGCGCCTGGGTGCTATGGAGAAACTGCCGGTCGCGGCCATACTCGGTGTTGGTCTGGCCCGCCCCCCAGCCAGGGCCGAGATTGATCACCCAGCCATTGGGTGTCCAATGCGCCAGGGCGCCGTGGGCGCGGCTCGGCCGGGCGATGGTGGGGATGCCGAAGCAGCGCAGGATAAAGCGGCCAAAAAATGCCCGTCGGCCGCAGATGCCGCCGTTGGCGAGGATGTTTTGATACGTCTGCCAATCGGGCCGGTCGAATTTTTCCCGCGTCGATCCGTAGAGCACATTGGTGGGGACGATCCGCACGTAGCGCCATCCGTGGCTCGGATTGAGCACATGGTCGGGCCGGTAGTTGCGGAGCATGGTGCGCCCCCATTCATGCATCCAGTCGGGCTCCTCGCCGTCCACCACGAAACGCAGTTCCCACGCGGTGAGATCCTTGAAAGCCGGATCGAGTTGGCCGTCGAGGAATGCTTTCTCATAGCTCGAGTAGCGTTTGACGGGATCGATCGTCTGCGGGGCATCCGTCTGCGTTGGGGGATTACTTTGCAGCATTGGCACCGCATGCTCGAGCGCGATCGCCAAAGCCAGATTGCCAAGGACTCCATCGTTGGCCTTCGGGCTCGCCTTTTGGATGTCATCGTAGATCTTCATGGCCGGGCCGTACTGGGCCGCTGGGTCAGGGTTCTTGCGATTGGCTTTTCCCGCCCTCGCTCCATCCGCCACCAGCATCCGCTTCATGAGGTCCGCGTCGCCGAGCAGTCGAGCCACCAGCGCCTCCTGCTCCTCGCCTTGGTCGGCAAACTCCGCCAGGCCCGCCGGCGTCGCCTCCTTGAGCACCACGAACTTCACGAGCGTTGCATCCAAAGCATCGCTGGCGAGCAGCGCGTCCATCTGTTTGTCGTCGGCACGTTTGGGAACCTTCGCGGTCAACGCGGCCCGCGCTTCGTCAAGCATCGCCGTGTACCGCTCGAGAAGTCCCCCGTCGGCCGCTCCGCATGGACCATCAGCAAACGCGCATACCATCGCTCCGAGGGCAACGGTGAAGAGACGCAACATCGTCATCGGTCGTTCCTTCATCTTGGTGACACTGTTGGTCGATCCGGCCTACGTCTGGTCCCGGGCTAACTACTTGCCGCTGAAGGAAAAATCAAAAACCAGGGCTTTGGTTTCAGCAAGCACCTCGACGGTCAACTCTGCATTCACGTTGAAGCGTGGAATGACAGGCTTGACCGACGAGAACTCGCCTTTCGCCCCTGAGCCATCGTTGGGACCGATCGGCTGAACTGCCCCCAACACGGCAGCATTTTATGAGGTGGGGGTAGCGTCAACCACCCAGGATTCTCGCTCCTGAAGTGGCCTCGTTTCAACGGGGCAGGTCATCGAAGCTAGTGCCCCGTCCCCGGCACCTGCACGCTCGGGACGGCGAAGCTCTCCGGCTTGCCGGCTCCGCTGCGGAGGGAGAGCACGAGGTTCGAAAGCGGGACGGTGTGGCCGTCCTGGCCGACGCGGTACACCCACTGCCGTCCGTTTCCGATGATGCCGGGCGCGGCCGCTGTCTTGATGGTGCCGGACTCGGACCACTGCAACAGCACGGCGTCGGCCGCGGGCATCGCCCCGTCGTCGGGCCACTGAAGAATGACCTGCTGAACCTGATGCGGTTGGTCCCACCCGAGGCCGCAGATCATCATGGCCCTGTCGATGTTCACTCCGTCGAACAGCGCCGCGACATCGCGCGGCAGCTTGTCCGCCGGCGTGTCATGTCGGAAGACGTGCGCCAGCCGGGCCTGGTCATCCGCCGCCGGAGCCGTCGTGGAGTTCGCTGCCACGGCCGTTTTCGGGAAGAACACGTAGGGCTCCCCGCCGCTTCCCCGGATGGGGTCGAGGATGTCGAGCAGCGGAGTCAGCGGCTCGCTGCCGTCCGCCGCCCCGGAGCCCAAGAGCAGGGGACCCCGGAAGAACCGCACGGCGCCGGGCGAGCGGTCGGCGTGCAGGGCCGGCCGGGGGCCGGAGGCTTGGTCGAACGCGAGCTCGACGACCGTCCCCGCCGCCGGCACGACGGCGATCTCCGCGAAGGCACCGTCGCGACGCGGCGTGGTCGGCGTGCCGTTCACCATCACCCGGAGACTGCTCGCGACCACCCAGGAAGGCACCAGGAAACGCAGCCGCTTCTCACTCGATGCCTCGCTCTGGAGAAACTCGAGACGGACCGTGCCCGAGTGGGGATAGCCGGTCTCCTGACGCACCGTGCAGGTGCCGTCGGGGAACCGCAGCCGGGCCGTGTTGTCGGTGTAGAGCGCGAGCGTCGCCGCGTCCGCATCCAGGAAGTAGCTGGCTTGGATGGCCCTGGCCAGCCCCTCGCCGCCACGCATCGAGCAGCAGAACGGCGCCTCGCCATGGCGCTTCGTGCGGCAGACGCCGTTCGGCCCGACGCACGGGCCGGTGCCGAAGCCGCCTTCGGGCGTCTGTCCGGGGAGCAGGCCGTTGAAGAGGATCAGGTGGGCGTCTTCGAGGTAGGCGGCCTTCCCGGTCGTGCGCCAGAGATGTACCGCGAGGATGAACGAATCAACGACGGCACAGGCTTCCGTCCACTGCGGCCGATTGAACCAGTTGTAATTCTCGTAGGTCTCCGTCATCGCCAGGTCGCGGTACTGCTTGTACAGAAACTCCGCGAACACGAGGTCCTCCGGCCGGCGCTCGAGCTCGTACCAGCGCAGGATGCCGGTGGCCGCGGAGAGCATGGCATGGGTCTGGGCGCTGAGCGCGACCAGGTCCAGCGTGCGGTAGCGGTCGATCATCGTTTCGATGGCCGCCTTGAGTTCCGGGGAGGGGGCCAGCGCGTAGGTGCGGGTCACGCCGTCGAGCAGGAGAAACAGCTGGCCGATATCGCCACCGGAGAGGTGCCAGTTCACCTTGGCGGCCGGCTCCGAATCCCGCCGATAGAGCGCGATGGCCTCCCGGCACGGCACGAAGAGGTTGGCGGCCATCGTCCGCAGGGAGGCCAGGGCGCGGGGGTCGTCGGTCCACCGCACGTATTCGCACAAGCCGCAGAAATACCCGTTGTGCCCGGCGAGGGTGTCTTCATTCGCGCGGGACTCGGGCAGTCGCGGGCCGAGGTAGCCGTCCGGATTGTGCAGGTCCTGGGTGCGCCGGACGATCTCCCGCAGGCTCGGCGGAGCCTCGCGGTGCAGGACCCGCGACAGGAGCGTCAGGGCGTTGATACAGCGGCCGAGGGCGTCCCCCGGGAACGGCTCGAAGTTGACCCTCGAGAGGTTGGTCCACTGGAAGTAGTCGCTCTGGAGGTGATCGAACGCGAGTTTCGCGCGGGCCTCGAGCAGCCCGGCGGGCGTCACGTCTTCGAGCTCGATGGGGCGGAGCGTCGGCGCGGCGAGGACGGCCGCCGGCACGCCGAGCGCCAGCATGGCCAGCGCGGCCAAGGTCGCTTTCCGCAGGATTCCGCTGGCGATGGTCATGATCATGCCGTGGTTGTACGGCCGCGCCGCTTCCTAATCCATGCGGGATGTCAGGGCACCATCCAGGAGAGCGGCCCGGCCTGGAGCCAGACGAGCAGGCCCATGAGCAGGGCCAGCGCGAGCGAGTGCGGGAAGACCCGCCGGAGGATGGCCCCCTCGTGGCGATGCACGCCCGTCGCCGTCGCCGAGACGACGATGCTCTGGGCATCGATCATCTTGCCCATCACGCCCCCGGTGCTATTGGCCGTGCAGGTGAGGAGCGGATCGAGGCCGAGCTGTTCGGCCGTCACCCGCTGCAGGCTGCCGAACATGGCATTGCTCGACGTGTCGCTGCCGGTGAGGGCCACGCCGAGCCAGCCGAGGAGCGGCGCGAAGAAGGCATAGGCGGAGCCGGTCTGCGTGAGGGCCAGGCCGAGCGTGACATCGGTGCCGGAATAGCGGGTGACGAACGCCAGCGCGAGCATGAGAGCGATCGTGACCAACGACGGGCCGAGCCGCCGCAGCGTGGCGAGCCAGATGGATGCCGCCCGCCGCCACGAGATGCCGAGCCACGGAACCGACACGAGCGCCGCCGCCAGGATGCCGGTGCCGGCCGCGGAGAGCCAGTTGAAGCGATAGATGGCTCGCTCGATTTCCTGCGGCTCGCGGGTGGCCGGCGGCACCTTCGCCACGCGGCCGTCGAGCCATGGCACGCGGATTTCCGGGGGCGGCGCGACCTTCTCGAGCGCGGCCTTCACCGGCGGCAGCCCCCAGAGCAAGACGGCGACGGAGAGAAACGCCCACGGCATCCACGCCCAGGCGATGCGGCCGGCCGAGTCGTGCCGCTCACGATCACTCGTGATTGTCGCGGGAATATCGACGACGGCTCCATGCCGCCAGATCGTTTGCGGCCGCCACATCCGTAGGAACACCGCCATCGCCACGAGGCTGGCGATGCCACCGACCACGTCCACCAGCGCCGGCCCCACGAAATTCGCCAGCACGAACTGCACGCCGGCGAACGACGCGCCGCAGACGACGACCGCCGGCCACACGCCGGCCAGGCCACGCCAGCCCGCCAGCGCCACGACCATCCAGGCCGGGATGATGAGCGAAAAGAAAGGCAGCTGCCGGCCGGCGAGCATCGAGATCGCCTGCTCGTCGAGGCCGGTCACCTTGGCGAGCGTGAGGATCGGTGTGCCGAGGGCGCCGAAGGCCACCGGGGCCGTGTTGGCGATGAGCGCGATGCAGGACGCTTCCAGGGCGGGAAACCCGGCCCCCGCCAGGAGCGCCGCCGAGATCGCCACCGGCGCGCCGAAACCGGCCGCCCCTTCCAGGAATGCTCCGAACGAGAAGGCGATGAGCAAGGCCTGCACGCGGTGGTCGGCCGAAAGCCGCGTGACCGACCGCTTCATCACGTCGAGGGCGCCGGCCTCGACGGAGATGGCATAGAGAACCATGGCCGTGATGATGATCCAGCCGATCGGAAAGAGGCCGAAGGCGGCGCCGTGGAGGGCGGCCGCGGCGGCGGCATCGGCCGGCATGCCGACCACGCCGACGGCGATCACGAGCGCCGTCGCCAGCCCGGCCGCGGCGGCCCGGGTGGCGGACCAGCCGGCGAACGCGAGCAGCCCCAAAAGCACCGCCAGCGGTAGCAGGGCCACGAGCGTGGAGAGGGCCTGCGACCCGAGCGGGTCATACACGTGCGACCAGACCGCGGTTTGCATGGCTGGAGAATACCCGTGGGCCAAGGCCGACGGGAGGCGATCATCGCCACCGCTCGGTTTCCGCGGGCGTCGCCCGAACCGCGGACGAGGTGAGCCCGCAGCCGCATTTGTGCGGAGGCCACGTGGGTTCGTTGACGGTGCCGCGCGGCTGCCCGACAATCCGGATTGACGACCATCGTTCAACCAGGAGGAGCGACGTGCACCCGAGCCAGCAGCCCGTGCCCAATTTCGTGGAGCAGGACGATCCCGAGGTGTGGTCGGCGATCGCCGCGGAGCAGACTCGCCAGGCCGAGGGCTTGGAGATGATCGCCAGCGAGAATTTCACGAGCCCGGCCGTGATGCAGGCGGTGGGCAGCGTGCTCACCAATAAATACGCCGAGGGGTACCCCGGCCGTCGCTACTACGGCGGCTGCGAGTTCGTGGACAAGGTCGAGGATCTGGCCCGCGACCGTCTCAAGGCCCTCTTCGGCGCCGACCATGTGAACGTGCAGCCGCATTCGGGCAGCCAGGCCAACGCGGCGGTCTATCTCGCGTCGCTCCAGGCGGGCGACACCGTGCTGGCCTTCGATCTCGCCCACGGTGGCCATCTCACCCACGGCATGAAGCTCAATGCGTCGGGTATCCTCTACAACTTCGTGCACTACGGCGTTCGCCGCGACGACCACCTCCTCGACTTCGATCAGGTCGCCCGGCTCGCCCGCGAGCACCGC
>CAZONY010000079.1:0-684 GCA_964581215.1 uncultured Chitinophagaceae bacterium
TGGTGGCCACGAGACGGCTGGTGGGAACGAGCTTCGGGGTGACGATTCCCGTCTCGACCTGGAACGTGTCCTGCCGTGTGCGGAGGGCCATCACCACCTCCTCCAGTGAGCAGTTGCCGGCCCGTTCGCCGATGCCGTTGATCGTGCACTCCACCTGGCCGGCCCCCGCCTCCACGGCCGCGAGGCTGTTGGCCACGGCCAGGCCGAGGTCGTCGTGGCAGTGGACGCTGATCACCGCGCGGTCGATGTTCGGCACGCGATCCCGCAGGCTCGCGATCACGTGATGCATCTGCCGCGGCGTGGCGTAGCCGACGGTGTCGGGAATGTTCACGGTCGTGGCGCCGGCGGCGATCACCGCCTCCACCACGCGACACAAAAAGTCGATCTCGGTGCGCGCGGCATCCTCCGGAGAGAACTCGACGTCGGGGCACACGCCGCGGGCCCGCGTGACGCCGGCCACGGCGCGGGCCACCACCTCCTCCTCGTTCATCCGCAGTTTGAACTCACGGTGGATCGCACTGGTGGCCAGGAAGACGTGGATCCGCGGCTGTCGGGCGCGCCGCAGGGCCTCCCAGGCACGATCGATGTCGGCGTCGTTGCAACGGGCCAGGCCGCAGACCGTGGCCCCATCGACGGCAGCCGCGATGTCACGGACGCTTTCGAAATCCCCCGGCGACGCGATCG
>CAZONY010000079.1:694-9879 GCA_964581215.1 uncultured Chitinophagaceae bacterium
GATCTCCATGTTCTCGGTGAGGTTCATGCTCGCCCCGGGGGCCTGCTCGCCGTCACGCAGCGTGGTGTCGAAGATGCGAACGGTGCGGGAACTCGTCATCGCTGCGGCATGCCGGGGGAGGGGAGACGGGGCCTCGCAGCCCCGAGGCCATATGGTAGCAGGCCCGTGCCGCCGAATCGGCCCGCACCCTCGCCCGCGCCACGGGGCATCCACTAGACTCCTCGGCATGGAGATCCCCGCTCCGGGGGTCACGAAACGGGGCCGCCCATGACGATCTCCGAATTCCAGGACCTGATCCGTCGGATGTACCACGAGAAGGACGCGGCCCGGGGCGTAGAGGGCACGTTCATGTGGCTGACCGAGGAGATCGGGGAATTGGCCACGGCCCTGCGAAGCGGCAGCCACGACGAGCAGGCACTGGAGTTCGCCGACGTGCTCGCTTGGCTGGCGACCATCGCCAACGTCGTCGAAGTGGATCTCGAGGAAGCGATCGCCAGGAAGTATGGTCGCGGCTGCCCCGGCTGCGGACGGTTGGCCTGTACGTGCCCGGACGCCGAGAAGCCATGACCATGTCGCCAGTCCGCCGCCTCGGCCTGCTCGCGGCCTGCCTGGCCAGCCTCGGGGCCGCCATCCCGGCGATCGCCGGGCCGTCGGCGGGCCCACCGACGATCGAGGTGAAGCAGGTTGGGTTCGGGGGTGGCTACCGCACGGGCTCGTGGACGCCGCTGGTGGTGCGACTGCCCGATGCGGCAGCCTTTCGGGATGGCCGCCTCCACGCCAGCGTGGAAGATCCCGACGGCCAATGGCTGACGTCCCCACCGGCTGCCGTGCAGACCGGCGCTGACGGAACCTCGTTCGCCCGATTTTGCGTGCGGTTTGGACGCCCCACCGGCCGTCTCCTCGTCCATGCGTCGCCGACTCCGCCGGCGGAATCCCCGCTCGTACTCGCTCCGCCGCTGCCTTCCACCGAGACGATCGTTCTCGTCTGCGGCGAGTTGGCCGGCATCGATCGGGCCGCGCGGCTCCTGGCCCGCGAGGACGGCGCCCGACCCAGGATCATCGTGGCGCCCCATGACGACATTCCCCTGGCCGAGCAGCCTCGCGATCTGGATGGTGCCGACGTGCTCTTCATGTGCGGCAGCGACGCCCTGATTCGCGACCGCACCACCCTCGAGGCCATCGATGGATGGGTCCGCCGGGGGGGCCGGCTGATCCTCGCCGCCGGCGGCTCCGCCGGGCGGCTTGCCGCGACGCAGGGCCCGGCAGCCGGATGGCTGCCCCGCCCGATCGAGCGCATGGTGCCGCTGCGGCGATCCGCGCCGTTGGAGGTGTTCGCCCGTTGCACGCGGCCGATGGAACGATCGCTGGTGTCGGGCCTGGAAGTGCCCCTGTTCGACGACGCGACGGCGATTGACGGCATCATCGAGGCGCACGACGGAGCGAAGCCCACCGACCTGCCGCTGGTGGTCCGCCGCGGCTACGGCCTGGGCATGATCACGTGGGCGGGGCTTGATCTCGACGGGCCGGGGTTTCGTTCCTGGATCGGCACCGACACGCTTCTCGCGGAGCTGCTCGGCGGTCAGCCGAAGGCCCAGGCCGGCAGGGCAGGGGAGACGAGCCCGCTCTCGCTCGATCTGGCGGGCCAGCTACGGCGGGCGATCGACCGCTTTCCGGGCGTGGGGCCGCTGCCGTTCCCGGTCATCGCCCTGCTGGGCGGCCTGGCGATCGCGTCGCTCTACCCGCTGACATGGTGGCTCGTGCGGCAGACCGTTCCCGGCGTGGCCTGGGTGGCGTTGCCGATGCTGGCGGTGACGACGGGAGCGGTGGTGTGGGGGGCCGGCCGCCCATGGCGATCGACCCGCGCGGAGACATCGTCGGCGTCGGTGATCGACATCGACGCCGTCTCCGGGACGGTGCGGGGCAGCGGTTGGTTCGGCGATTGGTCGCCAAAAAACACGTTTCTCGACGTGACTGCCGGGCCATCGACCGCCCTCGGCGTCGCCTCCTCCGACGTGGCCATCTCGTGGTTCGCCGACGCCGGTCGCGGCCTCGGTGCGACCGATGCTACGGTGCCCCATCCGTCGTTGGCAGCGGCGAACTACGCCTACGGCCCGACCGCAGCCACGCTCACTTCCGCGCCGATCGCCGCCTTCTCGAGCCGGCTCTTCGAGGCCGAGTGGACGGGGCGTCTGGATCGGCCGTCCGTGACCGCGGCGCTGGGTCTGGAGGCGCAGGGAACGCTGCGCGGCACCCTCGTCCACCATCTGCCGTTCGCGCTGGAAGATTGCGTTCTCGTGCACGCCGGCTGGCTGTATGCGGTGGGGAGGCTGGCGCCGGGCGACGTCTTCGATCCGGCCGCCGGTCGCGGGCCCCGGTCACTCGCCTCGGCCCTGACCCGCCGCACCCAAAACAAGGATCGCGACGTCGTGGTCCGCTGGGATACCGCCGGTGCCCACGTCGGAGACATCCTCGAAATCGCCGGCTTCCATGCCGCCGCCGGCGGCAGCGGCTACACCTCGCTGGAATCGGGGCGGCTGGGGCGGCTGGATTTTTCGCCGCAGCTGGAGGTGGGGCGGGCGGTGCTCGTGGGCTTCGGCCCTCCGGGAACGCACTGGTCTCTCGGCGGCGGCAGCGCCGTCGATGCCGCCCCGTCGTCGGCGCGGACGATGTGGCGTATCCTCATGCGGCTGGAGACGCGGGAGACGCAGGAACAGCCATGATCGAAACCGTCGACCTGACGAAAAAGTACGGCGACTTCTTCGCGCTCGAGTCGCTTAACCTCAAGCTCGACAAGGGGGATCTGTTCGGCTTCATCGGCCCCAACGGCGCCGGCAAGACGACCACCATCCGGATTCTTTCCACCCTCCTGATGCCGACCTGGGGCGAGGCCTACGCGGCGGCCACCTAGATCTACACGCACCCCCGCGAGATCCGTCGCTCGATCGGTTACATGCCCGACATCTTCGGGGTGTACGACGACATGCGGGTCATCGAATATCTGGAGTTCTTCGCCGCCGCGTACCGAATCCACGGCCCCGAGCGCCGCCGCGTGGCCGAGCGGTCGCTCGAACTGGTCGATCTCGTGGCCAAGCGGGACGAGCTGGTGACGAGCCTGTCGCGGGGCATGACGCAGCGTCTGGGCCTGGCGCGGGTGCTGCTCCACGACCCCCAGGTGCTTCTCCTCGACGAGCCGGCCAGCGGCCTCGACCCCCGGGCCCGGATCGAGATGCGAAACCTCCTCAAGAGGCTGCAGACGATGGGCAAAACGGTGCTCGTCTCGAGCCACATCCTTCCGGAACTGGCCGACATCTGCAATCGCGTCGGCATCATCGAATACGGCCGACTGCTGGCCTGTGGCGACGTGCAGGATCTGTTGGCGCAGGTCCGTGGCCGGCCCGTGATCCGCATTCGCGTGGCTGGTCCGGCGGAGCCGGCCGCCCGGCTGCTGGAGGCCGCTCCCGAGGCGGCGGGAGTGACGGTCCGCGACGGCGAGGTGCTCGTCGCCCTGGCCGACGGCGTCACCGACCATTCGCCCCTCGTCGCCCGGCTCGTCTCGGGCGGGCACAACGTGCTGACGGTGCGGGAGCAGGACGTCAACCTGGAGACCGCATTTCTCGAACTCACCAAGGGCGGGTTGGCCCGCCCGGCGGCGACATCGCCCCGGGGCACGGCCGCCGCACCGTGAAAGACCCGCTCGACCGGGGCAGACCTACGATCACCAAGGAGGCAGAGATGAATCGCGACGCTGTTGGACGGGTCGGCGCGACGCTCCGCACCGCCGGCTGGCTGGCCATGGCCCTGACGACGAGCGCTCGCGCGGCCGACCCGGAGAGCGTGCCACCCCCCGCCACGGCCGCGGCCGAGGTCAGCCTCGACACGCCGGCCGCCCAGACCGCCTATGCGGTCGGCCTGCGGATCGGCGGCCGCATCGCGGCCGACTTCCGCGCCGGCCATCCCGACTTGCCGCCGGCAGCCCTGGCCCGCGGGCTGGCCGATGCGGTCCGCGGCGTGGCGCCCGCCGTGCCGCAGGCCGACATCGAGCGACTTCTCGAACAGTTCGATGCGATGATGCAGAAGCGGGGGGAGGAGTTCGCCAAGCGGATGGAGGAGATGGCCCGCATCAATCTCGCGAAGGCGCGGGAATTTCTCCGCGGCAACGCCGCGAAGCCCGGCGTGGTGGCGCTGCCGAGCGGCCTGCAGTACGAAGTGTTGCGGAAGGGCACCGGCCCCCGCCCCACGCTCGACGACGTCGTGGCGACGCACTATCGGGGCACGAGGCTCGATGGCGAGGAATTCGATGCCACCGATCCCAAGGAGGAGCCGGCCACGTTCCCGATACGGGGCGTGGTGCCCGGCTGGCAGGAGGCGTTGCCCCTGATGAACGTCGGATCCAAATGGCGGCTCTTCGTCCCCCCTGAACTGGGCTACGGTGAGGAGGGGTCTCCACCGGTCATCGCCCCCAACGAGTTGCTGGTGTTCGAGATCGAATTGCTGAGGATCGACCAACGTCGGTGATGCGTGCAGAAACGACGGCGATCATCGTGACGGCGCTGTTCATGGCGGGAACCGCGTTCTCCGCCCCGGCCGATCCCTATGCGGCGGCGCGGGAGCGGATGGTCCGCGACGACATCGCCGGCGGAGGCGTCACCGACGCCCGCGTGCTCGAGAGCATGCGGATCACGCCCCGGCACGAGTTCGTGACCGCCTCCCAGCGGCCGCTCGCCTATTTCGACATGTCGCTGCCGATCGGCGAGGCGCAGACGATCTCGGGGCCGTTCGTGGTGGCCTACATGACCGAGAAACTCGAGCCGAAGCCGACCGACCGCGTGCTGGAAATCGGCACCGGGAGCGGCTATCAGGCCGCGGTGCTCGCGCCACTGGTGGGCATGGTCTACTCGATCGAGATCCAGCAGGAGCTCGGGGAGCGGGCTGCGAAGACGCTGAAGCGGCTCGGCTACCGCAATGTGGTGACGAAGATCGGCGACGGCTTCGCCGGCTGGGCCGAGCACGCTCCCTTCGACAAGATCATCGTGACCTGCTCGCCGGAAAATGTCCCCCGCCCACTCGTCGAGCAGCTGGCGGAGGGAGGGCGGATGGTCATTCCCGTCGGCGAGCGTTACGACCAGATGCTCGTGAGGCTGACGAAGCGCGACGGCGAACTCGTTCGCGAGACGCTCGTGCCGAGCCTGTTCGTACCGATGACGGGAGCGGCCGAGGAGGCCCGCGCAGTGCAGCCCGACGGCACGCGGCCCACGCTGGCCAACCACGGGTTCGAGGAACGTGTCGATGGCGGCCCGCTACCCGCGGCCTGGTACTACGGCAGGCAGATCGAGGTCGTAGACGACGCCGCGGCGCCCGAAGGGCAGCGCTACCTCCGGCTGGAAAACCGGCAGCCCGGGCGACCGGCGCATGTCTTCCAGGGCTTTCCCGTCGATGGCCGTGCGGTCCGGCAGCTGACGCTCTCGCTGGCCGTTCGCGGCGAGGGCCTGCGGCCCGGACTGACGGACGACGAGGTGCCCGCGATCGCCGTGCGGTTTTATGAGGCCGATCGGTCCCGGTCGAAGCTGGTACGGATCGTGCCCTCCGGCGGCGCGTCCGACCGCTGGCTGGGAGACTTCGCCTGGCGACGCCTCAGTGGAACCGCGATCGTGCCCGCCTGGGCAAGGGAAGCGATCGTCCAGGTCGGGCTGATGGGCGCCACCGGCCGCCTGGAGGCCGATGATCTCGTCCTCGAGCCGATGGCCAAGTGATCGCCAGACGGCCCTAGCGGAAGCATTCGCCCCGATTTTTTCGGGGAAAAATCGCCTTTCTGGCTCCAGGCGGCAGGGATAAACCAAGGCCCCACGCCTGGCCCGCACATTCTTCCCAGATTGCTTGATTTACGGAATCGGCAAACTATCTTGGTCGTGTCCAGGGTCGGCTCCGGGGCGGTTTCGTCCCCGCCCCCGCCTGCCCACCGCATCGCACGCGCCCACGCCACGGAGAAAGTTTCACATGCTGGCCGAGAATCGCTGGTTCAAACTGTTCAACATGATCACGGTCGCCGCGATCGCGGCCGCCGCCACGGATGCCCAGGCCGGTTGGCACCATCGCTACGGCGGCTCGCACGGCTCCTCGGGCGGCTCTTCGGGCGGATCCTCCGGTGGTTCCTCGGGCGGCTCTTCGGGCGGAAGCTCGGGGGGCTATTCGTACGCTTCGGCCGGCTCCTCGGGCGGCAGCTATGGCTCCTCCGGCTCGTACGGTTCTTCAGGGGGTTCGTCGGGCGGCAGCTGGGGTTCCCATCATGCCCGCAAGCAGGCCGTCCGGGCCTACCGGCGCGAACTCCGCTCCAGCCACGGCTCGTCCGGCGGGAGTTCCGGCGGCTCCTACTCCGTGTCGTATGGTTCTTCCGGCGGCTCCTCGGGGGGTTCCTCGGGCGGATCGTATGGCGGGTATTCTTCTGCCGCCTACTCCTCGGGCTACACGCCGATGAGCGGCATGTCGTCGAGCATGCCGGTCGAGGCGTATCGCTCGATCGAGCCGGCTCCCGCGACGACCGCGCCGGAAGTGGTCGCTCCACCGGCTGGCGATTCGACCGCGATCCCCGCCGACGCGGCGATGCTGATCGTGAACGTGCCGGCCGACGCGAAGATCTTCGTCAACGGCGCCGCCACGAAGGCGACCGGCGAAACCCGCCGGTACATCTCCCGCGGTCTCGCTGCCGGCAAAGACTACGAATTCGTGGTCCGGATGACGGTCGATCGCGACGGCTCCACGACCGAGGAAATTCGCACCGTGTCGCTCACCGCGGGCGAGGGCTCGAAGGTTTCCTTCGCCGCCGCCCCGCTGGTGAAGAAGGCCCCCACGACGACGGTCACGCTCCGCGTGCCGGCCGACGCCAAGGTCTGGCTGGCCGGCAACGCGACCGGCTCGACCGGAGCCGTCCGTCAGTTCGAGACCAGCTCGCTGGCCGCCGGGCAGTCGTGGAAGTCCTACGAGATCCGCGTCGCGGCTCTCGTTGACGGGCGCGAGCGGATTGTTTCGAAGGTGATCGACCTCGCCGCCGGCGATGCGGTCGATCTCTCGATCGATCCGACCGAGAGCCTGGCGACCCTCGCCGACGCGACGGCCTCGCTGCGGTAGGGCCGGGTCGATTCCAGTTCCAGTTGATCGAATCGCCCCCGCGCGGTCGCCCAAGCCGCGCGGGGGCGGTTTCGTGTGTGGATGCCGTCAGCCGGCTTGGTAGAGTGGCGGGATGGTTACCTGCCAGACTTGGCCGCGGTGGCTGCGGCTCGTCGCATCGCTCGGAATCGCCGTCTACCTGCTCGCGGTCGTGCTGCCTCCGCTGGCCGGCCCGCCCCCGGCGAGCCTTCTGGCCAATCGCATCATTCAGCCGTTTCGGCCGCTCATCGGCGGGCTCGCCCTGGGGCATGGCTACCGCTTCTTCGCCCCCGACCCCGGCCCGGGCCATTCGCTCCGCTGGACCGTGCAGCTGCCCGACGGCACGAGCCGCACCGGGTCGATTCCCGACGCCGCCAAGGACTGGCCGCGGCTCCTCTACCACCGCCGGTTCATGCTGCCGGAAAAACTCTCGGGCCTCGTGCCGCTGCCCGGCGCTCCGGCCGAGGTCGCGGCGGAGTCGAAGCGGGAATGGCTGCCGTTGGTGAAGGACATCGCCACGCACCTCCTCGATCGCGAGAGAGGAAGCCGCGTCCAACTGGTGCTCGTGGAGCACTATCTGCCCGCCCCGGATGAGGTCGTCGAGGGCAGGGCAGGGGAGGACGTCATCATGCCGCTGGGCACCTATGCCCGCCCCGGAAAGGATGCCCGATGATCCCGCCCCGGAAGGCTGCCCCGGCCGCCCCCCAGGGCGGCGTCGCGAGTGCCTGGCTGCGGGACTGCGCCGACGCATGGAACCGCTTCTGGTTCACGCCGGCCGACCCCTTGCCGCTGGCGATCATCCGCTTCAGCACGGGCCTGCTCCTGGCCTGGTCGATGGCCGTGTGGCTCCTCGATGCCGACGCCTTCTTCGGCACCGGCGGCTGGCAGGCTCCCGAGAACGTCTGGCGATCCAACGACCAGCCCTGGCAGTGGAGCTGGTATTTCGCCGCCGGCTCGCCGACCGGCATCCGCGTGCTCTGCTGGATCACCTTGGTCGCGGCCGTGCTGCTCACGATCGGGCTGGCGACGCCGGTGGCGGCGATCGTGTCGCTCGCCGGGCTGGTGAGCGCGGTCAACCGTGCGCCCCTCAACGTATTCGGTCTCGACGACACGCTCGGCCTGCTGCTGGTGCCGCTCGTGATCGGCCCTGCCGGGGCCGCCATGTCGCTCGACGCCATGCTCCTCGGCCGGGGCCGACCGACGGCATCGGTGCGGGCCGGCATCGCCCTCAGGCTGCTGCAGGTGCAGCTGTGCGTGGTCTACTTTTTCTCCGGCTGCGGCAAGCTGCTGGGGGCCAGCTGGTGGGAGGGCACCGCGCTGTGGGGCGCGGCGGCCAACGTGCAGTACCGCACGCTCGACATCACGTGGCTCGCCTGGCATCCACTGGTCACCAACGCCCTCACGCTGACCACCCTGTGGTGGGAGGTCACCTACCCGGCCCTCGTCTGGCCCCGGCTGACGAGGCCCCCCGTCCTCGCGATGGCGGTCCTGGTGCACTTGGGAATCGGGCTCGCGATGGGCATGATGGAGTTCGGGCTGGCGATGATCGTCGCCAACCTGGCGTTCGTGTCGCCCGCCACGGTCCGAGCGCTCCTCCGCCGTCCGTCACTCACCCCGTCCTCCCCTCCAGGAACCTGAAGAGCCGTTTCATGATCGACACGCTGGCAGTCGTGGGCGCCACCGGCGCCGTGGGCCGAATCATCGTCTCCCTGCTCATCGAGCGGAACTTTCCCGCCCGGCGGATCAAGCTGCTGGCCTCGCAGCGTTCGGCCGGCACGCCGATGACGGTGGCCGGCCGCACGTTCGCCGTGGAGCTCCTGGAACCTGACGCCTTTTCGGGGGTGCAGGTGGCGATCGGCAGCACGCCCGACGAGGTCGCCGCCGAGTTCGTGCCCTGGGCCGTGGAACGCGGCACGGTGGTCGTCGATGAGAGCGCCTTCTTCCGCATGGATCCGACGGTGCCGCTGGTAATTCCCGAGGTCAATCCCGAGGCGATGGACTCTCACCGCGGCATCATTGCCAGCCCCAACTGCTCGACGACGCAG
>CAZONY010000080.1:0-9876 GCA_964581215.1 uncultured Chitinophagaceae bacterium
GCACTACACCCCGCAGGGCTCGAACCTGCAACCTTCGGTTCCGTAGACCGATGCTCTATCCAATTGAGCTAGGGGTGCGTCGCAGGAAGGATACCGGTGAATACCGCCGGCGGCAATCAGCCTGATCGCCGCACGAGGAAGCCGTCTGCATCGACGTCGAAGGCCACCGGAAGCCACGCGGACCGGGCCGCGTCGCCCGGGCCAGGCACCGTCGCCGCGACCACCAGCGAGCGGTCGTCCGCGGCGTCCACCGCCTGGTCGGCGAGTGGGGCACGGCCGAGCCGCGCCCGGTCCGAGGCCCGCGGCCAAACGACGACACCGTTGACGACGCGGCCTACCGAGTCGCGCTTCAGCGTGACTTCGTGGGCGATAGCCCGGGTCGGAGGCGAATTCATCGCCACGAGGCCGCCCGCTTCGGCCGGCGCGAAGGCCGTCACCGGTTCGATGCCGAATGCCGACCGGAACTCCGCCGCCGCAGCTGCCGCCTCGCGCAGTGCCGCCTCCGTCGCGATCGGCATCACGACGGCCGCGAGGTGGTCGGCAAGACGCGGCCTCGACGCATCCTCCGGCACGCGTGCCACGGCGGCGACCTGGTCGACCTTGGCCAGCCAGATCGTCGCCCGCGATGCGATGATTCCGTCGAGCAACGCCCGCGCGGCCGTGGCATGGTCGATGCTGGTCGTGCGAATGCCCAGCAACGCCGTGGCATGGCTGCCGAGCGAGGCATGGAGCGGATCCCCCGGGGCCAAGGACGAGAGCAGGCGGTCGTCGCGACGGACGAGGCAGCAGCCGTCGAAGGCCTCGGCCGTCGCCAGATGGGCCGCCCAGTCGCCAGGTGCCAGCCCCGGCGGCGGACGGCGGGCCGATGTCAGCATCCGGCGCCGGACGCTCGCTGCCGAAAGTTCCTGAAGGGCGAGCCGCGCTTCCGCGGGATGGGTGCCGACGGGCAGCGGATCGCCATACAGGAGCGTGATCGGCCGCCGGAAGCCACGCGGCCACTTCGTGAAGTAGCGCCCCTCCGAGAACGACAGGAGGCTGCCCCACATGCCGTCGATGTGCACCGGCAGGATCGGCGACTCGACCCGTTCCAGCAGCCATTCAAGCCCCCGCTTGAACCCCATGATCTGCCCGGTCCGTGAGATCCCGCCTTCGCAGAAGATGCCCACGCAGTCGCCGGCGGCGAGCCCCCCCTGGATCGTCCTCAGCGCCCGACCGATCGACTTGGGCTGCGGGTCGAACAGGATGAATCGCCACTGGTCGGCGAGATGGTTGAGGAAGCGCCCCTTGATGTTCGGGCCGTAGACCACCATTCGCACCGGCCGCGGCGCGGCCATCGGGAGGAGAAACCCGTCGAGCCACGAGAGGTGGTTGGCTGCCAGGATGAGCGGGCCCCGCGGCGGCACGCGTTCCTCGCCGACCGCGCGGAATCGCCAGATCGTGTGGACGAGCCCCGCCACCACGACCCGCAGCGTCGAACGGGGCGCGGCCCAGATCGAGACGCCCACGGCGATCACCGACATCGCGCTGAAGAGGGCGAAGATGCCGCGGGCGGAAAGGAGCGGGCGGGGGGCCGCATCCAGCCCTACCGGCATCCGCAGGGCGTAATAGCCGATCGACGCCACGAGCATGCCGGCGAACACCAGCAGGTTGGTGGAAGCCAGGATCGTGCCACGCCGCTCCGGCGGGCTCTGCTCCTGGAGATACGCCTCCAGCGGGACATCGAACATGCCCGCACCGATTCCGAGCACGCCCAGCCAGCAGGCGGGAACCGCGATCCGTAGCAGGGGCGATGCCGCGTCGCCGAAAATGGTGCTGCCCGAGGCTGCCAGCGCCGCGCAGGCCACCGCCATCACGATGCCGCCGAGGGGCACGAGCCCGAGATCGACCTTGGAATCGACGTCGATGCCGCGCCGCGAGAGCCAGCCGGCGACGACGCTGCCGATCCCGATGCCGGTGACGAGCGCCAGCAGCAGCGGCACCACCTGGCTTTGGGCCATGGCCCCAGACTCGAACGCGTATTGATCGACGTTGAGCTGAACGACCGCCCCGATCGCCCAGAAATACACGATGCCGGCGGCGGCCCCAGCCAGGCGACGCGAGCGGAAGAGGGCGGCCACGTCGGCCAGCGTGGCCGCGAGGAAGTTGCGGGGAAAAGGGGTTTCCGGAGCCGCGGCCGGAATCCGGGGCAGCCGGAGCGACATGATCCAGCCGACCATGGCCACGCCCACGAGCCCCGCGGCCGCCGGGGCGGCGTGTCCCCAGCCGCTGCCGGCAAGCCAGGCGGGAACCGGGCGGAGCGGGTCGAACGCGGACGAAATCGGAGTGGCATCGGCCAGCCAATTGCCTCCCGCCATGCCCACAAGCGTGGCTGCCAAAGACACCATCGCGAACATCCCGTTGGCGGCGGAAAGACGACCGGCGGGAACCGTTTCGGGAATCGTGCCGATCAACGCGGGATTGAGGAGCGCGGCCTGGATCGCGAACAGACCTACGGCCCCTTGCAGCAGCCAGAGGCCGAGCGGGATGCCGGCGAAGATGCCTCCCGAAGCCGCGCCCCAGCCGACGATCGCCGCCGCCACGCCACCGATCAGCACCTCGGCCAACTTGCCGGCCGTCACCACTGATCGCTTCGAGAACCGGTCGGCCAGCCAACCCGCCAGCCAGGCGAAGAGAATGAACGGGAGCACGAAAAATATGGTGCCGAGGGCCAGCACCGCTGCGGGCGACGTGCCCACCACCGCCGCGGCGCGTTTTCCCAGCCCGATCACCAGCCAGCGGGCGAGGTTGTCATTGACGACGGTCAGGGCGCGGACGACGAGCAGGGTGGTGAAACCGCGGGAGCGTTGCACGGGCGTCCTTCCAGCCTCGAAAAAGCCTTAAAAAAATTAGGGAGGCAGCGACCGTTCTTGGCTCGCACGGTCATCCCCGCCTGCCCAAACCCTCGACCCCTGCGCCCGTCCAATTCACGCGAGCGGGTCCGATTGTGCCGGCGATTTGCACCTCCATGGTGGTCGTGCGTATTCTCAATGGATCGCCGTCGATCCAACAAGCCCGATCCGCACCCCGCAGCGACCGCCCGCCGTTTTGTCCCCAGGAACTTCCCCCATGTTCAGCCCCCGTCTCGCACGCGCGACCTTCGGTGCATTCGCCGCTGCCGTTTTGTTCGCGGCCACCTCGTGCTCATCGGCCTCGGCTCAGGTCGTGGTCTACGAGACGCTGCGGCCGATCGTGCCGGCAGTGGTCGCTCCGGCATACGTGGCCAACTACACGCCGGCCGGCAACTATGCCGCCGTTACGGCCTTCTCGCCGCCTGTCGTCGCGACGGTGCCGTCGAGTTCGGTCGCGGTGACGAGCTACTACGCTCCCGCCATGGCCGCGGCCGTACCCGTCACGGCCTACTACGCCCCCGCGGTCGCCGCTCCGGCGGCCACGACGGCTTTCTATGCGCCGGCCCCGGCGGTCGTCGCCACGCCTGTCACGACGTATTACGCCCCCGCTGCCGTCGCCGTGCCCCTGTACCGTCGCGGCCTCTTCGGCGGCTATCGTCCTGTTCGGACGGCGTTCTACTATCCGTACTGACGGCCTCCACGCCCCAGCCATCCGTGGTTTCTTGACCATGCGGGCCGCTTTCCTATAGTGGCGGCGGCGAAAGAGCGTGGATGCCCCGAACAGTCAACATCATCGGTGCCGGTCCTGGCGGCCTCGCAACGGCGATGCTTTTGGCACGAGCCGGGGTTCGCGTGCGGGTGCTGGAAAGACTGTCCGTGCCGGGAGGCCGCACGAGCACGATCGCCACGCCGGAGGGTTTCCGGTTCGATCTCGGCCCCACCTTCTTCCTCTACCCGCGGGTGCTCGAGGAGATCTTCGCCGCTTGCGGCCGTGAGCTGCGGAGCGAGGTGGAGATGCTGCGGCTCGATCCGCAGTATCGGCTCGTGTTCGGCGCGGGCGGAGAGCTGCTCTGCACGCCCGACCTCGGACGGATGGAGGCGGCGGTTGCGGCCATCGCGCCGCAGGATCGCGGCGCGTTCACGCGGTTCATGGAGCAGACCCGGCAGAAATTCGAACGGTTCGCCCCCTTCCTCGAGCAGCCCTTCGAGAGCTGGCGGGATCTCGCCTCGCCCGATCTGCTGCGCCTGATGCCAATTCTCAAGCCCTGGAAGAGCCTCGACTCCGAACTCGGCACGTTCTTCTCCGACGAACGGATCCGGCTGGCCTTCACGTTTCAGTCCAAGTATCTGGGCATGTCACCGTTCCGTTGCCCCAGCCTGTTTTCCATCCTCTCCTTTCTCGAATACGAGCACGGGGTCTACCACCCCGTCGGCGGCTGCGGCGCCATCTCGGCGGCGATGGCGAGGATCGCCACCGACATGGGCGTGGAGATCCGCTACGACGAGCCCGTGGAGGCGATGGCCTTCGAGGGACGGCGCATCACCGCCGTGCGAACCAGCCGCGGCGAATACACGGCCGACGCCACCGTGGTGAATGCCGACTTCGCCCGCAGCATGACCCGCCTGGTTCCGGACCGTCTGCGGCGGCGGTGGAGCGACCGGCGGATCGCCGCCAAGCGGTTTTCCTGTTCCACGTTCATGCTCTACCTCGGCATCGAGGGAAGGTATGACGATGTTCCTCACCACACGATCTACCTGTCGGAGAACTACCGCGACAACCTCGCCGACATCGAGAGCCGCCATGTGCTGAGCCGCGATCCGTCGATGTACGTGCAGAATGCGTGCGTGACCGACGGCTCGCTCGCGCCGCCGGGAATGAGCACCATCTACCTGCTGATCCCCGTCACGCACCGTCACCCGAACGTCGACTGGGGGCGGGCCGCGGCCGGCTTCCGTGAGGTGGCCCTCGACCAGATCGAGCGGATCGGGATCCATGGCATCCGGGAGCGGATCCGGTACGAGAAGATGGTCACTCCGGACGATTGGCAGGACGACTACGAGATCTACCGCGGCGCCACGTTCAACCTCTCCCACGATCTCACGCAGATGCTGCACATGCGGCCGCACAATCGCTTCGAGGACATCGAGCGGATGTACCTCGTGGGCGGCGGCACGCACCCCGGCAGCGGCCTGCCCGTCATCTACTCCTCGGCGCGGATCACCTCGGAACTGCTCCTCGACGACCTCGGCGTGGGGGCGGGCGGCGGGCCATCGCGATGCACGGGGACGCATGCGCCAAGGCGCGCTGCCCCCAAGCCGGCGGCGCTGGCAACCCCCTGATTCGTCCCCCTTTCTTCATCCCGCACTTCGAACGGAAACCATGATGACGCAGGCACGCGACCAGGAACGGGTGGTGGTGATCGGTGGCGGCCTCGGAGGCTTGGCCGCCGCCTGTACGCTCGCCGCCCGTGGCTACGCCGTGACGCTCTGCGAGCGGAACGCCTGGGTGGGCGGCAAGGCGGCGGTGCTCGCCGAGCAGGGGTTCCGGTTCGACATGGGACCGACGATTCTCACGATTCCGCGGGTCCTCAAGCGAATCTATGAGGAGGCGGGCCGCGATCTGGCGTCGGCCCTGGATCTCGTGCCGCTCGATCCGCAGTGGCGCAGTTTCTTCACCGACGGCACCACGCTCGATCTCGTCAGCGACGTGGCGGAGATGCGGGCGATCCTCGACGGCTACGCGCCCGGGTCTGGCTCCGGAGCCGGCTACGGCCGGTTCATGGAATTGGCCGAGCGGCTCCACAAACTCTCGGACGATTTCTTCTTCTGGCGGAGCGTGGGCGGCCTGAAAGACATGTTCGATCCGCGTCGCACGATGACGCTGGCCATGGTCAAGGAAGTGATGGGCATGCGACCCGGCCACACGGTGGCCGGCACGGTGCGGTCGTTCATGCCCGATGCCCGCGCCGCCCAGATGCTCGACCATTTCACGCAGTATGTCGGCAGCGCCCCGGACGAGTCGCCGGCGGTGCTGTGCGGCATCGCGCACATGCAGGCCAACGACGGCGTCTGGTATCCCCGCGGCGGCACCGGGGCCGTGCCGCGGGCCCTTTCGAGCCTGGCCGTCGATCTCGGCGTCGACATCCGCACGCGCACCCCCGTGCGGCGGATCGTCGTCGAGCATGGCCGGGTTCGTGGCGTGGAGACGGCCGCGGGCGAGGTCATTCCCGCCGGGGCCGTGGTCAGCAATTCCGACAGCGTGCGGACGCATCGCGAGCTCGTCTCCGGTCAGCCGAGCCAGCGGTTCCTCAAGCGGCGGGGCTACGAGCCGGCCTGTTCGGGCGTTGTCCTCTACCTGGGGCTCGACCGGCGGTACGAGCAGCTCATCCACCACAACTTCGTCTTCTCGGAGGACCCGCACGAGGAGTTCGAGACGATCTACCGCAAGGGGGAGCCGGCCCCCGATCCCACCTGCTACGTCTGCGCCCCGGCCGTGACCGAGCCGGAGGTGGCGCCCCCGGGCGGCGAGGCCCTCTACGTGCTCGTCCACACGCCCTACCTGCGGCCGCATCACGACTGGTCGCAGATGCTGCCGGCCTACCGTGACCGGATCATCGACAAGCTCGAGCAGACTGCCGGCCTCAAAGATCTCCGGCGGCACATCGTCTTCGAACGGGCCCTCACGCCGCAGGACATCAACGATCGCTACCACGTGCTCGATGGCGCGATTTACGGACTGGCCAGCCACGGCCGCTTCCTCGGCGCCTTCAAACCGGCCAACCGGTCACCCGACGTCGAGGGGCTGTATCTCGCCGGCGGATCGGCCCACCCCGGCCCCGGCATGCCGATGGTGCTCATGTCGGGCTGGATTGCCGCCGACTGCGTCGATCAGGACAAGCTCGTGGCACCCACGACGCGGGCCACGCGGCCCGAGGCCTGCCCCGTCTGACCGTCCGGCTCCCCATGCCGCGCCCGACGCCTCCGTCCGAGTTGCCTGCCTTCGCGCACACGCGGTTCGCGTGGTTCATGCGGTATGTCGAGTGGTACCTCCGCAGGCACTTTCATGCCGTCCGACTGCTCGAGGGAGGGGCAGACGGATCGCCCGACCACCCGGTGATCGCCGGTGAGCCGGTGATCATCTACACCAATCATCCCGGCTGGTGGGACCCGCTCATCTTTTTGTGCGTGGCGGGCCACCTCTACCCCGACCGGCTCAGTTACGGGCCGATCGACGCGACCGCCCTGGGAAAATACAAGTTTCTCGAAACCATCGGTTTCCTCGGCATCGCTCCCGACAGCTATTCCGGGGCGGCGCGGTTCCTGCGGTTCGCCCGCGCGGCCAGCCACCGCAGCGACGTCATCTTCTGGATCACGTCGCAGGGTGAATTCGTCGATCCGCGTCGGCGGCCGGTGGAGATCCGTCCCGGTGTCGGCCATGCCGTGGCCGCGGGACGGGGGCTCGTCGTGCCGCTGGCGGTCGAATACCCGTTTTGGAGCGAGCGGCTCCCCGAGGCTCTGGTGGCGTTCGGGCCGGCCGTCCGCCTTGCCGACCATCCCGACCGTGATGCCGACACGTGGACCCACGTGCTGGCGACCGACCTGGCGGCCACGCAGGATCGTCTGGCCACGGCGGCGATGGCCCGCGATGCCTCCCGCTTCCGGGTGCTCGAGCGGGGCCGCGTCGGCGTGGGGGGCGTCTACGATCTGGTGCGCCGGTTCGGTGCCTGGCGGCGCGGCGAGGTGTTCGATGCGTCGCACGGCGCGGGCCGGCAGCGAGGCCGTTCATGACATCCGCCTTCATCGGCCCGCTCGCGGTCGCGGCGCTGGCACTGGCGGCCCTGCCAGCCCTGCTGACGCTCGCCAACCTGCGGGCCTTCCGCCGCGCGCCGTCAGCCGGAGGTTCGGGAGCCGTCTCCGTGCTCGTGCCGGCCCGCAATGAGGCGGCGGCGATCGACGGGCTGATGCGGAGCGTCCTGGCCAGTCGCGGTGTCGATGTCGAACTGGTCGTGCTCGATGACGACAGCACCGATGGCACGGGCGATCTCGTGGCCCGGATGGCGCGGCAGGATCCGCGCGTGCGGCTCGTGCCCGGGGGGCCGCTGCCGCCGGGTTGGTGCGGCAAGCAGCATGCCTGCGCGCTGCTGGCCGACCAGGCCCGCTTCGACACGCTCGTGTTTCTCGATGTCGACGTGTCGCTCGCGCCCGATGCGATCGCCCGGGGCGTGGCGTTTCTCGACACCTCCGGGGCCGACCTCGTGAGCGGCTTCCCGCGGCAGCAGACGGGATCGTGCCTCGAGTGGCTGCTCCTGCCGCTGATTCACTTCGTGCTGCTCGGCTTCCTGCCGATCGCGCGGAGCCGCGAGACGAACGCCGTCGGGATGGCGGCCGGCTGCGGGCAGTGGTTCATCACCCGCCGCGAGGCGTATCGCAGGGCAGGGGGGCATGCCGCGATCCGGGCATCGCTCCACGACGGAATCATGCTGCCGCGGGCCTACCGCCGCGTCGGCCTCCGCACCGACATCTTCGACGCCTCCGACATCGCCTCCTGCCGGATGTACACCCGCAGCCTCGATGTGTGGAAGGGGCTGGCGAAGAATGCCACCGAGGGCATCGGCAGCCCGGCGACGATCGTGCCGTTCACGATCCTTTTGGCCGGCGGCGGCATCCTGCCGTTCGGGCTGCTGGGCAGCGGAGCCGCCGTGGGCTTTCGGGGCTGGCCGGCGTGGAGCGTCGCAGCCGTGATGGCGGCGGTCGCCCTGGCCTGGCTGCCGCGGTTCGTCGGTGCCGTCCGCTTCGGTCAGGACTGCTTGAGCGCGCTGGCCCACCCGCTCGGCATCGCCGTCTTCCTGGCCATCCAGTGGTGGGCCCTCGTCCGACGCGGGCTGGGGCTGCAGACGTCGTGGCGAGGTCGCTCCCTCCGACCTCAGTGAGGCCACGCGAAGTCGGCCGCAGGCCTGCCGTCGGCCACGACGCAGCGGGGCCGGCATGCTTCATGCCCGCCGTGCCCGGCTCGGTTGGCCTTCTCGCGGATCGTCGTTTTGCGGAAGAATGTCGGATCGGCCTCGATGTCGCCGCCGGGATTGCGGCGGGCCGCGGTCGCCTCCACAGCAGGTGCGTCAGGAATGTCCGAGCCTCGCCGTCGCTCTCGTCTCGAACTGGCCCACCTGTGGGCCGATCTCGTGAACAAGGGGCTCGGCGGAATCGCGCTGCTCGTGGCCGCCTGGTGGACGTACACGAACTTCACCGTCGAGCGCACCCATGACCCGACCATGGTCGTGACGCTGTCGCCGACCGTCCGCCCCCTCGCCGGCGACCGCGTGCTGCTCAACGTCGACGTGTTCATGCAGAACATCGGCAAGGTGGCGATCAAGCCGAAGTTTCCCCACCAGCACGCCGCGCAGGATCTGGGGCTCGAGATCTCGATCGTCGAACTCCGGCCGCTCCCCGGCGATGCCTCCGCACCGACCGTCGCCGCCGCGAGCGCAGCGCCGACGGCGGCCATCGCAGCCGATTCCGGGATTCCCTGGTTCGACTGGACCTCGGGTGACGGCCATCCCCGGCCGATCCTTCACAAGCGGAATCTCCTGGCCTCGAACGAGGATTTCCGCATGGGGCGCTATCAGCTCAATCCGGGCGTGAAATACCGGGAGCCATTCGCCTGCATGGTCGATCGCGACCGGCTCTACGCCATCCGGGCCCGGTTCTGGACCGACGAGGGGTCGGTGGCGGACCTCGTCTACATCGACACGTTCCAGCCCCGCACGGACGGCCGCTAGCAGACTGTGGATCAAGTCTGCCCGAGCAGGATGCGACGGTGCTCGGGACAGAAGCCGAACAGGACGATGGACCAGCCTCACACTCGCTCGCTCCCGCTATGGCCGTGTACCGGCTCCGGGGGTTCCTCGACTTTCGCCGACCCCTGCGCCTCGTCGCGGCATGCATGGTTCGCTGCTGCGCATGCGAGTCGCGAACTCCGCGAGGGGCTGCC
>CAZONY010000081.1:0-9874 GCA_964581215.1 uncultured Chitinophagaceae bacterium
GCCAAAATCTCGGCCCTCGAACCCTGCGACAAGCAGGGCTAGAGCGAATCCAGCCTACGAATATCGCCGAAGCAAGGCGCGGCTTGCGTGAAGCTGGATGGCGCGGCTTGCGTGAAACCGGCAAGCGGCGGCGAGTCGTCGGCTGGTAGCGATCGTAGCGGCCGGGGGCCGGAAAAAATGCCCCGCGGACGGCCTCCCGATCGTTGAATCGCGGTATCGGCTGGGTATCGTCGGAGGCATGGCACACACCCATCTCCCCGGCCCCGAAGAAGTCGACTGCCTGATCCGCAACGCGGAATTGCGGGATGCCATCGAGCCGTTCCTCGACGAGGCCGTCTTCGAGATCGATTTCCGCACGCTGCCGACCGAGGCCGAAAACCGGTTCCTCGAGTCGATGCTCGCCTGGGAGCAGGCCCCGCTCGTGCCGATCGCCCGCTGGTTCGAGCCCGTGCTCGCCCTGCAGCCCGCCTGCACGCTCGACGACGAGCAGATCCGCGATCGTCTCTGGCAGACGATCGAGCGGCTCTCCTCCAGGCGGATCATCCTCGATTTCACCGACCATCTCTCCGACCGCGAACTCTATTCGCTCATCCGCCGCGATATCCTGCCGGCCCAGGTGAAGCGTGTCGATCTGCCCGACAACTACTTCCACTGGGACTGCAGCGCTAGCGAGGGTGACGATCCCACGATCTGGCTCACCTACTATGCCTCCGACGAGGAACGGGAGCAGTGGTCCCTGGAAGAGGGCCGCGAGCCCCCGCCGCGTCGGGTGCCCGCCCACCCACGGGCCCTGCCGACCGCCCCGGTCTGATGGAGCCCGCTTCGTTCCGAAGCGGTTTGTCGCCGGCGAATGTTCCCCCGCCCCGGCAAATTTTTCCCCGGCCAGCAGCAGGTCAGCCAGCCTCTTTCCGCGCAGTTGAACGGCGACTACCGTAGATTTCGGTGCGTGCGCCGATCCGGCACGCCACCTGCTCTCGACGGCCAGCCATGAAGAAGCCCCACCCCGGCGCGTTCACGCTCATCGAACTCCTGATCGTGATCGCGATCATCGGCACGCTCGTCGGTCTGCTGCTGCCGGCCGTGCAGAATGCCCGCGAGGCGGCCCGCAGGTCCAGCTGCCAGAACAACATGCGGCAGCTCTCGTTGGCCGTACACGACCATGAAATTGCCCACCGGCATTTTCCGCCGAGCATGATCCACACCCCGGGCACGACGTTCACGAGCAACAACGGCTCGTGGTCGGTCCACGGACGGATCCTCCCCTTCGTCGAGGAGGGCACGACCGCCGTGAGGGTCAACCTCGAGCAGGCGTGGGACGACGGCTTCGTCGCGACGGGCACGCCCGACCCGGCGAAGAACTGGGCCGCCGTCCGCGAGGCCAAGGTGCCGATTTTCAGCTGCCCGAGCGAGCGGCAGCGGATGTTCCGCACCAAGAGCGGCGTCCCGTACGTCTATCCGTTCAACTATGGATTCAATTTCGGCACGTGGTTCGTCTATGACGGGGCGACGGGGGCCGGGGGCGACGGCTCGTTCCATCCCAACTCCCGGTTCGACGCCGGCGTGTTCTCCGACGGCCTGAGCAAGACGTTCTGCATCGCCGAGGTGAAAGCATTCACGCCCTACGTGCGGAATACGAACGATCCCGGGGCGACCTATCCCCCTGCCGCGCCGCCCGCCGACCCTTCGCAGGTCGTGGCACTCGCGACGGGAAGCCCTTCGGACCCGAAGCTGGGAGCGACGCCCAACGACTGCACCGGCCACACCGAATGGCCGGATGGCCGCGTCCACCACAGTGGATTCACGACCGTCTTCACACCCAACACGAGAGTGCCGCACACCGTCGGCGGCATCGAGCACGACATCGACTACAACTCACGGCAGGAGGGGAGCAGCACGACGGTGAAAACCTTCGCCGCCATCACCGCGCGGAGCCACCACAATGGCTTCGTTGGCGTGGCGATGATGGATGGCTCCGTGAGCACGATCAGCAACACGATCTCCCCGGATGTCTGGCGGGCCCTCAGCACCCGTGCCGGTGGCGAACCGGCTGCCGTGCCGTAGAGCGGCCTCCGTGCCCCGCAGGGGTCCGCCCCGTATACTTGTCGCCGGAGGTGCCCCATGCATGCCTTTCATCGCTCCCTTTCCCGCGCCGGCGTGGTCCTTGCCGCCGCCTGCCTCACGGCCGTCGCACCGGCCGCCGAGCCGGCTGCGGTTCGGGCGGCCATCACCAAGGCGACGACGTATCTCGTCGAGACGGCCCAGGCCGACGACGGGAGTTTTTCAGCGCAGGCCGGTCCGGCCATCACGGCGTTGGCGGTGACGGCCCTTGTGAAGAGCGGCACCCCTGCCGATGCGCCGGCGGTCAACAAGGCGATCGGCTACCTCCTTTCGTTCAAACAACCCGACGGCGGCATCTACCCGCCGGAGTCGATGGTGTCGAACTACGAGACGGCGATCGCGATGATGGCGCTGGCAACCTGTAACAAGGGAGGCGCTTACGACGCCGACATCAAGGCTGCGGAATCGTTCGTGAAGGGTCTCCAGTGGGATGACGGCGAAGGCCACGGACCGTCGGACCCCGCCTACGGCGGCGCTGGCTACGGCAAGAAGAACCGTCCCGACCTCTCCAACACCTCGTTCCTCATCGAGGCCCTGCGAAGCGTCGGCGCCGGCGCGGACGACCCGGCCATCCAGCGGGCGCTGGTGTTCGTGTCCCGCACGCAAAACCTCGAGGGGCCGCACAACACGCTCCCCTTCGCGGCCAAGAACCCCGACGGCGGCTTCTACTACACCCCGGCCGCCGGAGGCGAGAGCCAGGCCGGCACGACGCCGTCCGGGGGCCTCCGCAGCTACGCATCGATGACCTATGCCGGCCTCAAGAGCATGATCTTCGCCGGACTCGCGACAGATGATCCGCGGGTGAAGGCGGCCGTCGCCTGGCTGAGCAAGAACTACACATTCGAGCAGAATCCGGGCATGGGCGACGCGGGGCTCTACTACTATCTCCATACCGCGGCGAAGGCCCTCGATGCGCTCGGCGGGGATACCTTCACCGACGCTGCCGGTGTCGCCCATCCGTGGCGGAGCGAACTGGCAGACGCCCTGATCGCGCGGCAGGCGGTGGATGGCTCGTGGGTGAACGAGAACCCCCGGTGGATGGAGGGGGATCCCAACCTCGTCACCGCCTACGCGCTCCTCGCGCTCGCCTACTGCCGGAAGGAGTAGCGGTCTCGCGGCCGCTCCTACTCCCGCAAGTCGAACAGCCGCTTCAACGCATCGAGCAGGCCGTGCGGCGGGCCCGAGCGACTCTCCTCGCGCAGCGAGGCCAGCGGCGAGTGGAGCATCTTGGCGGCATACCGCTCGAAGGCCTGCCGAATCTCGGCCCGCGACGCCTCGTCGAGCTGTGGGAGCCGGCGGAAGAGCCGCTCCAGTTCGACAGCGCCCGTCTCGGTCCAGCCCGCTCGCAGCCGCTCGATCACCGGGGCGGTCGATCGGTGGTGGAGGTCCCCCATGAACCGTCTCGTCTCCTCGTCGATGATCGCCACCGCCGCCGGCATCTCCTGCCGCCGACTCCTCCGGTTGGCCTCGCAGGCCTTGCCGAGATCATCGACCGAATAGAGCCACACGTCCTCACGCTCCCCGATCCGCGGATCGAAGTCGCGGGGGATCGCCAGATCGAGCACGACGAGGGGCCGGCTGGCCCGGGCCGCCTGGACGCGGCCGAAGAATTCGAGCGTCACGACCGGCTCGGTGCTTCCCGTCGTGCTCACGACCAGGTCGGTGCGCGCCAGTTCGGCGGCCAGCGCGTCGAAGGCGGCCGGCCGGGCCTGCAGCTCGGCCGCCAACGCCGTCGCGCGGTCGAGCGTCCGGTTCACGATCGTGATGTCGCGGGCCCCGGCATCGCGCAGGTAGCGGAGCGTCTCGCGGGCCATCTTGCCGGCGCCGATGAGCAGCACCCGCTTGTCGTCCAGCCGCTCGAAGACGCCGCTGACGAAGTCCGACACGGCGATGCTCGGGATCGAGATCCGCTCCCGGCCCAGCGCCGTCTCGCTGGCCACCCGCTTGGCCGTGCGCAGGGCCGCCTGAAACATTTCGCCGGTGAGGGGCCCCGTCGTCTGGCTCTCCCGTGCGATCGCCCAGGCCTGCTTCACCTGGGCCACGATCTGCGGTTCCCCGAGGACCATGCTGTCGAGGCCGGCGGCGACACTGAACAGGTGCCGCACGACGGCCTCGTCGCGCTCGCCGGAGAGCACCGGGGCGAGGAGCCCGGCATCGATGCCGCGGCATTCCGCCAGGAAGGAGACGAGCTGGTCACGGGGGGGAGGAGCGGCGTCGCGGTCGCCGGCGGCGTAGAGCTCCACGCGGTTGCAGGTGGAAAGCAGCACCCCCTCGCGCCCCGGGAAGCGGTCGCGAAACCGGGCCAGCGCCGCGGCGGCCTGGTCGGCTGAAAAGGCCAGCCGTTCGCGGAGCGGCAACGGTACGGTGCGATGGGTGCCCCCGACGAAGGCCAGCATCATCGAGCGGCCTCGCTGACGGCCGGGGAGGCGGGAGGCACGCCATGGCGGGTGGGCCCGAAGACGCCCCACAGGATCGAACCGGTGAGCACGGCAAAGCTCACCAGCGACACCCAGGCCATCGTGCGGGCACCCCCCGGACGCCGACGCACGGCTCGGGCGACGACGGCGGCGATCACCAGCCACAGCACGAGCGCCGCCATGCGCAGCACGACGGGATCGTTCCAGGGGACGGTTTCCAGAAGTCCGTGGCGGCGGTTGACGGCATTGAGCACGATCCCCGACGTGAATCCGGCCGCCGCCGTCCACGCTGCCCACGTGGTCGCATGGGCGATGGTGCGGGAAAGCCGTTCCAGACTCGGCATGCGGAAGCCCCGCATCGGCGCCTGCTTGCGGGCCAGCCGACCGGCCTGGAACAGCCACATCAGGCCGGCGACCGCGCCGACCGCCACCGCCAGACTGGCCGCGAGGTTGAAGCTGCCATGGATGGCCCCCCAGACCTGCGTGGCGGGCGTCTGAGGGAATGGCTCGCGACTGGAGAGCGTCGCCGCGCCGATGAGGCCGAGCACGACCGGCAGGATGAACAGGCCGACCGGCGTCCGCGGCGTGGCGATCGTCAGCGCGAGCGACCCGGCCGCCAAGAGCCAGGCCGCGAGCAGATACCAATCATAGGGGCTCGACAGGGGAACCGCCGCGGCGGAGGCGGCCCGCCAGAGCAAAAACGCGGTATGGGCCACGAGGCCGGCCGTGGCAAACGCCACCATCACCGCGCCACGGATGCCGGAGCGGAAGAGCAGCCGCGATGCCTCGCAGGCCAGCGCCACGGCGTAGCTGGCGGCGAAGCAGACGATCGAGATGCGCGACACGAATTCCAGCATGGCATTCCTGCGGGGCGACCTCCTGATTCTAGATCGGATTCAGCCTCCGCGTATCGCCAGATCGGGGGCGGCAAAAGTCGCGTCGCGGGGCGAGGATACGCCCCATGCTCCGCGAGCGTTCGGCGCCCCCCTCACCTCCCTGCCTGAGTGTGTCGGATCGTCGCTCCAGCGATCCGGAATGCGCTGTCGTGGGGATGCCCGGCGAAAACCGGGGGTATACTCCGGAGATGCCCCAGCCACTCGCCGCCAGGACCGCGCTCGACGCCCACGACCGCCGCCGGGCGTCGCTCATGATGCGCGCCTGCCGCATGGAGCCGGTGGAGCGGACCCCGGTGTGGCTGATGCGGCAGGCCGGCCGCTATCTCCCGGAATACCGCGCCGTGCGGGAGAAGGTCGGCTTCATGGAACTCTGCAAGAGCCCCCGCCTCGCGGCGGAGGTGATGATCGCCACCGTGCAACGGCTCGGCGTCGACGCGGCGATCATCTTCAGCGACCTCCTGCCACTGCTCGAACCGATGGGCATGGATCTGGAGTTCGCCGCCGGTGAGGGGCCGGTGATCCACAACCCGCTCCGCGAGCCGGGAGACCTGAAGCGGCTCCGCGAGTTCGACGACGTCGGCCCGATGGGCTACGTGATGGACGTGGTGCGGGCCACCCGGGCCGGCCTCGACGATGCGATCCCGGTGATCGGATTCGCCGGAGCGCCCTTCACGCTGGCCGGGTATTGCATCGAAGGAGGCACGAGCAAGGCGTGGGTGCACACCAAGACGTTCATGGTGCGTCACGAAACCGCCTGGCACGACCTGATGGCAAGGCTGGCCCGCGCCGTGAGCCGCTACCTCGTGGCCCAGCTCGACGCCGGCGCGCAGATCGTGCAGCTCTTCGACAGCTGGGTGGGCTGCCTGGGACCGGACGACTACCGTCGCTACGTGCTGCCGCACAGTCGCGCGGCGATGGCCGAGGCGGCCCGGCGGGCGCCGGTGATCCACTTCGCCACCGGCAACCCCGCGCTGCTTCCGTTGCTGAAGGAGGCCGGCGGCTCGGTGATCGGCATCGACTGGCGGATTGATTTGGCCGATGCGTGGCGGATGGTCGGCCACGACCGCGCCGTGCAGGGCAATCTGGAGCCGGCGGTGCTTTTCGCCGACCGGGACACCGTGCGTCGCCGCACGCAGGAGGTGCTCGCGCGGGCCGCGGGCCGGCCGGGGCACATCTTCAATCTCGGCCACGGCGTGCTGCCACAGACGCCGGTCGAGAACGTCCTCGAGCTCATCGCGACGGTGAAGGGCTCGTTTTCGTCGTAGAAGCGCTCTCCCGAGCTGTCCTCCGCGCCGGCCGCGTCGAGAAATCCTCGCCAGCCGACGGCTCTGGCCGATACACTGGCTCGTTTCGCGCCGCATCATTCCTTCATCCACGGCTCCCCAGCATGACATCGCTCGAGAAACGCCTCGCCAAGCACTTCGACCCCGCCGACATCGATGCCGCCCGTGACCTCACGCCCACGCGGCTCTCGTGCCCGCGGGTCGGCCAGGTGCGGGCCATCTTCCGCGAATCGTCGGGCGACACGCAGGAGGTCGTGCTCGAACTGGCGGCCGGGCGGCGGGGTGGGATGACGCTCGAGAGCCGATCGACCAGCAGCCGCGGGCGCGCCGGGCGGACGTGCCCGCTGCTGGCCGCCACCCTCATGGAGATCGACCGTCGGTCGCTGTTCGCGTCGATCCACGACCATACGCCGGTGTCCCTCGACGTGATCCCAGCCGACGATGCCGCGGAGGACGACGCCATCGACCCGCCCGCCGACGAGGCTGCGCCGCCCCCTCGATCGATGAACCTGCATCCGAGGACCCCGCCAGCGGCGGAGCCTCCGCGCCGAGGCCCGGGCCGACAGCCCGCCTGGGCCACGGAGCTCGACGAACGGCGGCGGCTCGTCGAGCCCGCCATCCGCACCCGTGGCCTGCAGATCGGCGATGCGCGGCGAGCCGCCGGAGCCCTGGTCTTCCTGCTCGACATCGCCGCATCGATCGACGCGCATGTCGCGGTGCTCGTGCCCGCGCGGATGCAGCTGGACGTGACGGGAGCGGCGACCGGCCGTCCCCGACCGGTAATGATCGGTCCGGGTGAGGTCGAGCTCGACCAGCTCGATCCCCAGGAGAGGGCGATCGTCGCGCAGCTCATCGGCACCGTCGCCATCGAGGAAAGCGGAAACGTCATGCCGCTGGAACGGCGGACGATCTCGCGGATCGCCGTCAGCCCACAGTCGGCGGCCACGGACCTGGCCATGCTCTGCGAGACGGGCCGCCTGGTGGTGCAGCCGGAGCCGCGACGGCAGCCTGATCTCGTCGAGCCTTTGGCCTGGGACGCGGGACGGCCGTGGGAGTTCGCCCTCGTGCTCGAGCCGGATGACGATGGCAGCCTGCGCGCGGCCCTCGAGGAGGATGCGGTGGGCGGCGACTCGGCCGTCCGCCGGCGGACGCCTTCCCGGGCGACGCTCCGGGGCATGCTCATGCGGGGCAGCCAGCGCAAGGACCTCGCGGAGCCGCGGGCGGTGCTGCGCTCCGGACTGGTCGTCTTCTCCGACCGGCTGGCCCGGCTGCACGTGCCCGAAGCGGCCGGCGCCGGATCCCCCACCGCCTGGATGGAACAGTTCGAGCGCCGCGGCCCGATCGATCTCGCGGGCGGGCAGGTCGATGGGCTCGTCGAGCAGCTGGCGGGGCTGGCCGACGTGCCGCGCGTCGTTCTTCCGGCGTGGACGGGCTGGCGGATCGATTCCGGGCCGGCCCGACCGAAACTCGTGGTCGGCGACGCTCCGACCGTCGCCGATGAAGAGCCCGACGAGGGCCGCCCGCGCCGTGGTCGGAAGCGGGTGGCGCCCCGGGTGCAGCTGGCAGGCACCGTGTGGTTCGATTATGGCGGCATGATGATCGCGGCCGACGACCCGGCCGGCGGCGCGGCCGACGCGGCGCGGAGGCTGTTCATCCGCCGCGACCGCACGGCGGAACGGGAAGCACTGGCCATGCTGCCGCGGTTTGGTGCCGCAGCGGCGAAGGGTGACGACGACGGCCCCGCCCCCCACCATGTCGAGATTCCGCGCAACCGCCTCGACGCGTCGGTACCGCAGCTCGCGGCAGCGGGGTGGGTGGTGGAGGTGGCCGGGCGGCGCTACCGTCCTGCGGGCAGCGTGGCCTGGAACGTGACCAGTGGCATCGATTGGTTCGAACTGTCGGGCACGGTGGACTTCGGCGGCGTCGCGGCCGGCATCCCCGAATTGCTCGAGGTGCTCGCCCGCGGGGAGCGGTCGGTGCTGCTCGCCGACGGCTCGGTCGGCATCCTGCCGGATGATCTGGCCGCCCAGTTCGAGCCGATGGCGGTGCTCGCCCAGAAGCACGACGGTAAACTCCGCTATGGGCGGATCCAGGTGGCGCTGCTCGATGCCCTGCTCGCCGGGCAGCCCTCGGCCCACGTCGACGAGGCCTTCGAGCGGATTCGCGACGAACTCGCCGACGGCCAGCGGCCCGACGCCGAGGACGAGCCCGAGGGGTTTGCGGGCACGCTCCGCCACTACCAGCGCGAGGGGCTGGGCTGGCTCTCCTTTCTCGAGCGGTTGGGGCTCGGCGGGTGCCTCGCCGACGACATGGGTCTCGGGAAGACGGTGCAGGTGCTCGCGCTGTTGGTGCGGAGGCAACGGGTCTGCGCCGAAGCGGGGATCGCCCACCGCCCCACCCTGGTCGTGGTGCCCAAGAGCCTGATCTTCAACTGGATCGAGGAGGCGCGGAAGTTCGCGCCGCAGCTGCGGGTGCTCAACTTCACGGGCAACGCCCGGACCGACGCCACCCCGGCTGTGACCGACCACGATCTCGTCCTCACGACCTACGGCACGCTGCGGCGCGACGTCGTGCGGCACCGCGACACGGAGTTCGACTACGTGATCCTCGACGAGGCGCAGTCGATCAAAAACGCAGCCAGCCAGGCGGCGAAGGCCTGCCGACTCCTCAAGGCCCGTCACCGGCTGGCCGTCACCGGCACGCCCGTGGAGAACCACATCGGCGAACTCTGGAGCATCTTCGAGTTTCTCAACCCGGGCCAGCTCGGCAGCGCCGGCCGACTCAGAAAATTCCTCACCGGAGGCCGGGGCAACGCCGCGGAGATCGTGGCCCGCGCCGTGCGGCCCTACCTGCTGCGGCGGACCAAGGCGCAGGTGCTCTCCGACCTGCCGGAAAAGACCGAGCAGACGATCTTCTGCGAACTCGGCGAGGGGCAGCGGAAAGCCTATGACGAGCTCCGCGAGCACTACCGGCAGGAGCTTTCCGGCCGCATCGGCCGCATGGGGATCGGTCGGTCGCGGATCGCCGTGCTGGAGGCGCTCCTGCGGCTCAGGCAGGCCGCCTGCCATCCCGGCCTGATCGACCGGGAGCGGACCGCCGAGCCGGGGGCCAAACTGGAGACACTCCTGGAGCAGCTCGGCGAGGTGCTCGACGAGGGGCA
>CAZONY010000082.1:0-9527 GCA_964581215.1 uncultured Chitinophagaceae bacterium
AGTCGATCGCCATGGCCCGGATGGCTGAATCCGACGGGACGCACCGCCTGATTGACACGCCGCATCAGCTGGGCAGCAACAGTCATGTCACCGCCGAGGCGATTCGCGAGGGCGTAGCGAGCCTGCGAATGGCTCTCGAGAGCAACGGTATCGATGTCTCCGTGGTTCCCGGGGCCGACGTCCGAATCGAGCCGGAACTTCCCAAGCTGGTCAAGCAGGGCAAGGTGATGACTTTGGCGGATCGGGGCAGACATGTGCTGCTCGAACTCCCGCACGACACCTACATCCCGCTCGAGCCACTGCTGGCAACTCTCGGCAGACAGGGGCTCGTCGGCATCCTCTCCCACCCCGAGCGGAACCGCGGCATTATCCGCACACCCGAAGTGATGGAACACGTGGTCGCCGCGGGTGGCCTCCTCCAGATCACGGCCGGCAGCCTCGCCGGCGGTTTTGGCTCCGCACCGCGGAAAATCGCCGCATACGCCGTCGAACGTCGGCTCATTCACTTCATCGCCAGCGACGCGCATGACACGAAAAAACGTCCCTTCGGCATGCAGGCTGCCTATGACGCGATCGGGCATCTGGCGGATGAACGGCTTGCCGCCCTCGTCTGCTGCGAGAACCCGGCTCGGGTGTTCGCGGGCGATGACGTCGATATCGAAAGCCCCAGGCAACTCGGGCAGCGCCGGAAAAGATGGGGCTTCTTGGGGTTTGGAACGTAGACATCTTACTTTCGTCGTCTGCGCAGACTACGGGCGCTTCCTGCGACGCCTGCCTTGCGCGGTGCAGTCGCCTTGCTTTCGAATGAAGTCAGTGTCTATTTCCCGTCGATACCGATCAGGTAAGCAGAGACAGGCGACCGATGCGTCGCACCTATTGACGCCAGTTTTTCGAGGCCAGAGTGTTTACGAGGATGATCATGCCGAAAACCTCATGGGTCCAACGTGTGGGAGCCGGGCTCGGCTGCCTTGTGGTGGTAGCCGCGCCGATCGCGTCTTCCGCGGCGCCTCCGGGCGTGATCAATGTCGATGCGCCCACGGTGGT
Organism: uncultured Chitinophagaceae bacterium; assembly: GCA_964581215.1. GTDB lineage: Bacteria > Planctomycetota > Planctomycetia > Pirellulales > UBA1268 > CACORA01. The sequence continues at coordinate 1,045 of CAZONY010000082.1, forward strand.
GAAAGACGTGGCGCTTGGACCCAACGGTTCTCTGACAGGCTTCGTGCGGAATGCCGATGGCCGCGGCAAGAGCGGTGAACTCGTGGCCGTTGCATTCGCGGGACGAAGCGTGGCGACCGTTCAGACGCTCGAAGACGGTCGGTTCACGATCGAGGGTCTGCGCGAGGGAACGCACGTTCTCAAAGCGTCGGGAACAACATGGCCCGTGCGATTCTGGCGAGCCGATAAGGCACCGCCGGCGGCCAACTCAGGCGTGACGCTGGTTTCCCGAAACGTGCCGAGCTGCGTGGGTGACGAGGTGGTGCTGGTGCCGAACGGCCGGGCGGTCCCTTGCGATCCGGCGGTTCCTGCTCATCCGGGCCCGCGGCCGGGCTTCACTCCTCGCGGCGGAGTTCTTGGCGGCACGTTCGCCAACTATCCCATTCTCACGACCGCCGCCCTCCTCGGTGCCGGCATCGGCGCTGGCATTGCCATCGGCACCGGCTCCGACTCCACCCCCGCCTCCCCCTGACCCGGACCTCTTCGCGGGCGGTTCGAAAGCACGACCGATTACACCAAGCGACCCGATCGACCAATCGATCTGGTCGCTTTTTCGCTCTTTTCCGGCTCTGCGGGTGAAACCTCCCGTGGCGGCGCGGTGTCGCATCGACTACATCCCCTGGCCCGGAAGTGCCATTGTCAACCGGTGCTACCCCTTCTTTCGAGCTGGGACCAACCGGCGTGCGGAACATTCAGTCGTCAAGCCAGCGGATCGTGCTGCTCTGCGGTATCGCAGGGTGCATGGTCTCTGGCTGCGCCCACCGGGTAATTCATGCCAGACGCATGCCAGCCCGCTACCAGGCGGCACGCGTCAGTAACGCGAAGGTGGCTGACCTGGGCCGGCTCTCCATGCCCACCGTCTCGAGCAGCCTGATCGAGCCAGAGGACGTGGTGGATGTGACGATCAGTAGTGGACTGGAAACTGGCGTCGGCAATGCACCGACGCCCGTACGGGTCGATGACAGTGGGACGGCGATGATCGCGCTGGTGGGCCCGGTGCCGCTCGCCGGCCTCGAGCCATTTCAAGCCGAGCAGCGGATCGCGGCGGCCGCCGTCGAACGCGGCCTGTATCGGGCGCCCCAAGTGACCGTGACCATGAGAAAGAAGGCGGTCAACCGGATCACCGTGATCGGTGCTGTGCAGAAGCAGGGCGTGCAGGAACTACCCCGCAGCCAGAGCACGCTCTTGGCCGCTCTCGTGGCGGCGGGCTCGCTCGGAGACCAGGCAGGCACCACGATCGAAGTTCGGCGGCATGCCTCGGGCGGCAGGCGGCTCGCTGCGGCCGATGGTGTGCCGATCCAGGCGACTGAGGCGCCTGGATCTCCTTCCGCCGGCGAGGTGCAACTGACCTCGGCCGTGTCGCCCATCAATCGGTTGCCTGCGCCGGGGGGACTTCCGCCGAAGACGGCGATGCCCTATCCCGAGCCCTCGACGGACACCAGTTTGCCCGCACGAACGCTTACGATCGATCTTGCCCAAATCGACGCGGCCGGGCGCAACGATGTGACACTCCAGGACGGCGACGTGGTGCGGGTGGAAACCCGTGACCCGATGCCGATCAGCGTCATCGGCCTGGTGAACAAACCGGGAAAGTACGAAATGCCCGTCGGCCAGCCGGTGCATGTGCTCGATGCGATCGCGATGGCGGGGGAACGAAGCAACGAGTGGGCCGACAAGATCTTCGTCACGCGGCAGGTGCGGGGTGAGCACGAACCCGTCGTGATCCAGACGAGCGTCGCCGCCGCCCAGCATGACAACGAATCCAACATCCGCCTGGCACCGGGTGACGTCGTAAGCGTCGAGAAGACGTCCCAGACGGTCGTCAACAACGTCTTGAAATCGATCATCCGATTCAGCTTCGTCGCTGGCGGCCGGCTTGCCGTGTTCTGAGCCACCCCGACGTCTTTCCCAAGCGTGATTTCCATGCATCCCGATCAGGATCCCGTCGGAAACGACGCCACTGCAGAGACGCTCAGACAGGCTGCGCGGTTCCTGCGGGTCATCTGGCATCGGCGGACGGTCGTCATCGCGGCAACCGTGATCTGTGCCGCACTCGGAACGCTGTACTACACGACGGCGCCGAGAATCTACGAGGCGACGGCACAGATGCTCGTCGTCGACACAAGTCGCGAATCGTCCGGGCTCTCGGTGACCGGCGGTCGTGAGGATGCCGGGGCCATGGTGACCTATGAGAAACTCGTCACGAGTCCACTCGTGCTCGAGTCTGCGGTGCAGTTACTCGACCCGCAGACGCGACGGTGTTTCGGGAGCGCTACGCCGGACCAAGTCGTCCCCACGCTCTTGAAATCGCTCAGAGTGAAGAGCGTGCGGCAGACGAACCTGATGGATATCGCCTTCCAATCCCCGCACCCGGAAGCCTCGGCGGCGACCGTGGCGGCGATCATCCGAGCCTATGCCACCTTCATGGACGAGTCGCATCGGGGGTCGGCCGGCACGCTGGTCGATCTGCTCAGGAAGGAAAAGGACGAGGTGGATCAGAAGCTCGAGGCGAAGCAGGCCGATTTTCTGGCGATGCGGCAGCGCCTGGGCGACCTCGGCATCAAGGCGGACGGCAAGACGATGCACCCGCTCGTCGAACGCGCCATCCAGCTCAACGCCGCGATGATCGAGACGCAAAAGCGGCGGCTGGTGCTCCAGGCCTCCTACCAGTCCCTCTCCAACGCCATCCAGAGTGGCCGCGCCATCCGCCAGAGTCTCGTGGCCATCGAGGAGGCGCTCGGCAAGGAGGCGCTCCTCGACTCGATGGGTCTCGGCGACCGCGACAAACAGACCCGCGTGGCCGTCGAGAAGCAGTTGCTTGAGGACCGCGCCCAGCTCGACACGCTGCTGGGCTACTACGGCGACAACCATCCGAAGGTGATCGAACGCCGTCGCAAGATCGAGCAGATGGAGGGCTATCTCGCCCAGTTCGACGTCATCGGGTCGCCCCGTGGTGTCGGCGGCGATGACGCGCAGCTGGCCACCACGATCGCCACGATCCTCCGCCAGCGGCTCGAGGCGGCCCAGCAGCAGGAGCAATGTCTTGCGCAGAGCTTCGAGCAGGCCAAGCAGGATTCGATCGGCCTCACCAGCGACATGAGCCGGCTCGACATCGTGGAGCACGACCTGCGCTGGCTCCGGGAACTTCGCAACACGCTCCTCAACCAGATCGCCAGCGTGGATCTGCGTCAGGAGAACGGTGGTGTGCGCACGACCGTGGTTCGCGAGCCCACCGTACCGCGGAAGCCCGTCTCGCCAAACCTCGTGTTGACGATCGTGGCTGTGCTGGCCGCGGGCCTGGCCTCGGGCATCGGCATCGTCTTCGTGATCGACACGCTCGACGACCGGGCTCGCTCTCCCGAGGAACTGCAGAGTGAGCTGGGCCTGCCGCTCCTGGCCACGATCGGCATGATGGATGATACCGACGATGTGGACGACCACTCCGGGATGGCCGGCGTGCACATGCACGTCACCCGTGACGATGCCGCCAGCGAAAGTTTCCGCACGATCCGCACCGTGCTGGTGATGGGGAATGAGGAGTCGGGGCGGTTGGCCATCTCGAGTGCCGAACCGAGTGACGGCAAAACAACGATCTCCACGAACCTCGCCGTGGCCTACCAACAGGCGGGGAAGCGGGTGCTGATGATCGACGGCGACATGCGGAAGCCGGGGCTGACGAAGCTGGTGGGCCGTCGCGGCGAGACCGGACTTTCCGACGTGCTCCGTGGCTCGGACGACATCGCGGCCGCCGCAGCGACGCTCGCCCGAACCTCCGGAGTGGTGCCGATCGACATCATTCCTGCCGGACGCCGGCCACCGAATCCCGGCGAGCTTCTCCTGGGGGACCGGTTTGCGGAACTGCTCGCGTGGGCCGAGTCGGCCTACGACCAAGTGATCGTCGATGCGCCACCGATCCTCGCCGGCACCGACGCCGCGGCCATCGGTCGGATGTGCGACGGCCTCGTGCTTGTGATCCGGCCTGAAAAGAATCGGCGTCGCATGCTCGTCCGGGCCGTCGAGACGCTGCGGATGTTCGGGGTAAATCTGCTCGGTACCGTGGTGAACGCGGTGGGGATTGAGCAACAGGGCTACGGCTACGGCTACGGCTACGGCTACGGGTATGGGTATGGGTATGGCGACGGCTATGGACTGGAGGATGACGACGAAGTCGTGGCAGAGGACGACAGCGACGCGGACGACGGCTTCGAGGAGAAGGACGATATCCGGCCACGACGCTCGAGGGCCGCATGATCAGACGCGACGCTACCCGCCTGGCCTGGCGACCGTCACGCACGGCGGGTCCACCGGCGCGGTCCTCTCACTGGGAACACCCTGATGCCGTGCTTTTCAATGGAGCAGGGATCGCCGCACTTTTCCTGCTGCCCTTGGCCGTCGGAGGACGGCACGCGGGGGGCTATGCGGTGTTGTCGATCGCGGCGATCGTCGCCTGCTTGGCATGGCTCGTGCGGATGCTCCGGGTGGACGAGCCCCGCTGGACGGCCGGAGTTGGAGAGGCATTTTTTGTCGCCGGCCTGCTGATCGCCGGTCTCCAACTCGTCACGCTGTCGCCAGCCGTGATCGATACCGTCTCGCCTCGTCTGCACGCCCTGCTGCCGGCCTACTCGGGCGGACCGTGGTCGATCGGCACTTGGCGGACCCTTTCGCTCACGCCCGGTGAATCATCGGTGGGCCTCTCCATCCTCCTTGCCCAAGGCATCCTGGCACTGGTCGTCTATCAATTCGCCCGCTCGACCGTGGCGATCGAGCGACTGCTGGTGATCGTCGTGGCCGCTGCGGCGATCCTCGCCCTGCACGGTCTGATCCAGTTCATCGGGCACGAGGGGAAGACTTTCGACGTCGCCGCCGTCTCCTTTCACGAGCAGGGAGGCATCGTGAAGTCGACGTTCCGTAACCGCAATGATTTTGCGGGGTTCCTCGCCATCACCGCTGGGCCGACGCTGTGGTTTGCGTTTCGACGGCGGGAGCATGAGCGGCCCCGATCGGCACGACAATCGCGTCGGTCGCTTTCGAGGTCGGCTCCCGAGGCCGATGCCGTTCGGATCACATTTGGCCTGGGCATCCTTGGCATCATCAGCTTCGCCATCCTCGCCTCATCGGCCCGCGGCGGCAGCATCGCACTGGGCGTGGCTGCGATCGTCGCCTGTGGGATGCTCGTGCATTCGGGTCACCTGCGGCCCCGCATGGGGTTGGCCATCCTCGCGGCCGCGGCAGTCCTGGTGGTGGCACTGGAAATTCACGGGATGGAACAGTTTACGAATCGGATGGAGACGCTCCTCGACGACAGCCATCAGGAAACGGTTTTTGGCCGTGGCGAGGTCTGGCACGCGGCTTGGAAAGCAATTCTGGATTTTCCCCTGACCGGGACCGGGATCGGTTCCCATGGCGACATGTCGCGGATCATGATGCCACCGACTGGCGCTACCCACTACGTGCATGCCGAGAGCAGTTATCTCAATCTGGCCGTGGAGGCGGGCCTGCCCGGGCTCGGGGTGGCCGTGCTGGCGACGCTCGTCGCCTTGGTGGCGACGGCGACCGTCTTTTGCAGCGGGTCGGCCCGCGAGAAGTCGGTCGCGGCTGCGATTGCGGCGGGCCTGGTCGCTGGTGCGGTCAACGGCATCGGTCACTTCAACTGGTATGCCCCCGCGATCACGACCCTCATGATGGTGTTGGGCATCTGCGGGATCCGGATGGCCGTTCCCTACGCCGCGTGGCTTCCGCATGCGCGGATGCCGGTGCCCCGCTCGCTGGCGGTGCTCACGGTATCGGCGGCGATGCTGATCCTCGGCCTGATTGCGACGCGGCAGATCACGGCGGCGGTCGTCGAGCCGACGTGGGATGAGGCCGTGCGCGAGGCCAGATCTCATGGCCGAGATGGGCGAAGCCTGCTCGAGGCCGAGGCGGCCGTTGCGATCGAAGCGGCCAATTACCCAACCATCCCGGCAGAGCCCCCGGATGAATCGCTCGTGCAGGACGTGAAAGCCATCACGGAACGCAGGCAGAGCCTGCTGGGCCGCCTCGACACACGAATCAAACTGTTGGAGAAGGTGGTGGCCGCTCGCCCCGAACACCCGCGGGCCTGGGCCGATCTCGCGATTGTTCGCTGCGAACGGTTCGACATGGCTCGGTCCGTGGCAGGTGAGTCGATCATGCTGGACGACATCCGGCAGACGGCGATCCACGGAGGGTTTCCGGACCGCGCGGCCTTCGATGGCTGGCTAAAAAGCGTTGCCAGTGACGCTCTGGACGATCTCAACTTAGCCTATGACTCGGCCAAACGGGCCGTCATGAACGCGCCCTGCGCGGGTGATGCCTGGTGTGTGCTCGGCAGGCTGTCTTTCCTTGAATCGCTCGATCCGGAACTGCCTCGGCGCTGCATCGAACAGGCTCTCCGCGTGCAACCGCACGAGGGGATCGTACTCTACGCGGCCGCGTGGCAGGCGACCCTGGACGGCGCTGGCGACCTGGCGACCGCCCGCTGGCAAAAGCTGTTCGCCCTCTCTCCGTCGCTCCGTAACACGGTCGCAAATCTGCTCCTGCCAAGGATCACGGCCGACGAGGCGGTGGCGATGCTCGCCCCTGACCTGGCAGGCCTGCGGGCGATCGACACCGCCTGGTCGCGGCAGGCCTCTCCCGAGCAGATGCGCCCGGTCCGTGAACAGCGGCTCGCGGCCGTGCTCGTCGCCGCCGATCGGGAGAAACAGCCGGCCTTACAGGCGGCTTTGCTGAGGGAGGCGGCCGCAGTGCAGCGGGCGATCGGCGACCACGAGGGGATGATGGCAACTCTCCAGGCCGCCATGGTCGCACAGCCCTCCGACTACCGCACGCATCTGGCCGTTGCCGATCTGGCCATTCAGCGGGGTGACTATGAAGTGGCGGCCAGGGAGCTTGACTGGTGCCGGCTTCGCCGGCCGGACAGCGAAGCGCTCCGCAGCCGTCGTGAACGGCTTGCCCGGCTTCGGGAAGGGCGGGTCAAGACTGTCTCGCATCAGGAGTAGCGCTCTCTCATGATTCATTCCGTTGCTTCCCGCCTGCGCCGCGGATTCATTCTCGTCGTGATCAACGCGGCTGTGCTCGTCGCCGCGGTCGGCATCGCCTACCTGGTGCGCTTCGAGGGAGTCATCGGACCTCGGGAATTCGAGAGCCTTGCGCGGTGCCTGACGCTCATCGTGCCCATGCAGCTGGCGATGCTGTTCATCGCCGACTGGTATCGCCGGAGCATCCGGGGCCTGTCGACGCTCGATCTGTGGCGACTGGTGATCGCCGTCTCGGCTGGATCACTCGTGGCCTGGATGGCGGTGGGTGTTGCCGATTCGCAGCCCTCCGGTTTTCAGCCCGCGCCCGGTGCGCGTCCGATCGAGTTCGCCGGGAGGGACGCTGGCCTCTCCGGCCTCGTCGTCGCTCAGGCCCTCGAGCCGATCGCCACCGAGGATGGCCCGCCATCCGTGAAGAACACCAAGCCGGGTCCGGCAACGCGCCGGCCCGTGACCGTGCCACGGAGCATCTGGATCGCCGAATGGTTTTTCGCCATTTGCCTCCTCGCCGGCTTGCAGGCGGGGATCTACGAAATCCACAAATACAGGCAGCGGCGGGCGGTGGGGGCAGCCAGCCGGGTGCTGCTTGTCGGGACATGCCCGTCGAGCGATGCGGTCGTGCGAGCGCTGCAGTCTCTGCCGCACGCCCGCAAGCTTATCGCCGGCATCGTCGCCCAGCCGGGTGAACGCCAACTGGTGGGGCGGGCCATCGGTGGCACGCCCGTGGTCGGGACCGCCGATGACATCGAGCGACTCTTGGTTGCGCATCGCATCGACGAAGTCATGGTGATGTCGGACACGCTCGTGGGCGTGGAGGTTCGAGAGCTGCGGGAACGGTGCGTGCAGGCCGGCTGTGCCGTCAGGGTCATCCCGATGATCGAGAATCTTCTGAGCGGCAGCGTGCAGGTGCAGCCACGGCCGGTCGAGATCGCCGATCTCCTGAAGCGGAAGAGCGTCGAGATCGATCTGGCGAGCATCTGGAAGTGGCTCGGCGGCGAGACCGTGCTCGTGACCGGTGCCGTCGGCAGCATCGGCGCGGAAATCTGTCGTCAGATCGTCACGCACGGGCCCAAACGGATCGTGCTCGTCGATCGCAGCGAGACGGGGTTGTTTTGGATGGAGCGGGAACTCCGGTCGGCAGGTGCCCGCGCGGAGATCGTGCCCTGCATCGCCGACGTCGCGGATCGGGAACGGATCGATGCCGTGCTCGCCGAGCATCAGCCGGCGATCATTTTCCATGCCGCGGCCTACAAGCATGTGCCCCTCATGGAGCAGCATCCGGGAGAAGCGGTGAAAAACATCACGCTTGCGACGGCCGGACTGGCCCAGGCTGCCTCAGCGGCCGGCGTGCAGGCCTTCCATCGCCAGCGACTGGCCTGGCTCGCCGTTCCA
>CAZONY010000083.1:0-997 GCA_964581215.1 uncultured Chitinophagaceae bacterium
CGCTTCGCCAGATCGGCGAGATAGGTCGTGTCTTGGGCCTTGTCCTTGAAGAATTGATGGACGTATTCGACGCCCTCGATGCCGTAGTCCGGTCGGGCCGTCTTGGGGAAGTCGAGCGTGTCGAGGCCGCCGCCGAAGAGGGCGCGGTGGAGCGACCACTGCGCCAGCGAGATCCGAAACAGCTGCCGGTCGGCGGCCCGGGCCGCTCGGGGCAGGCAGGCCGTGGCCGCCAGCGCGGCCGTCGAGGCCAGCAGGAAGCGGCGGTTTGTCCGGGGAGGGAAGGGATGGGGATGGGTCATGGCAGATACTCGCGAGGACGATAGCACACGATGACCGGAATCAGAAGGAGCGTCGCCACGGCCATGCACCCGGTGAAAAACCAGTAGTAGCTGGCGCCGGTCAGGATCGATTCGCCGGCGGCGTCTTTCGTGAGGGCGTTGACCGCGGCCGTGAACAGGTTTCCCAGCGAGATGCTCAGCAGATACAGGCTCATGACCAGCGACTTCATGTGCGTGGGGGCCTGGGTGTAGCTGAACTCCAGACACGTGATCGACACGAGCACCTCGGCCGCGGTGATCACGACGTAGGCCGCCAGCTGCCAGGCGACGGAGGGCCAGCGGGCCGCCTCCTCCCCCAGGCCCGCGGCGGCCAGCCGGGCCGTTTCCCCGTCGATCAGGCCCTGGGCCCGGGCGGAGATCGCGAAGGCGGCGACCGCCAGCACGAAGCCCACGAGAATCCGTCGCAGGGGCGTGAAGCTGATCCAGCGGCCGACCAGCGGGTAGATCACGATGCCGAACAGCGGGATGAAGAGCAGCACGAGCAGCGGATTGACGGCCTGGATCTGGCTGGCGAGCCAATCGATGCCGAAAAACGTCCGGTCCATCCGCTCGGCCTGCTGCACCCACGCCCCGCCCGTCTGGTCGTAGAGCGACCAGAACACGGCCACGAGCAGGTAGAGCGGCACGAGCTTCCCGATCGCCGCCAGCCCTTCGGGGCC
>CAZONY010000083.1:1007-9397 GCA_964581215.1 uncultured Chitinophagaceae bacterium
GAAGGTCTCGCGGAAGTAGGCCGGGCCGCGCGGGGGCACGTGCACGAACCGGTGCCGCCCGAGCCAGAAGACGAGCGTGGCGATCGCCATGAGGATGCCCGGCACGCCGAACGCCCAGCCCGGGCCGGCCCGCTCGAGCAGCCACGGTGTGAGCAGCGTCGAGAAGAACGAACCGAAGTTGATGGCGAAGTAGAACCAGCCGAACACCCGCTCCAGCAGGTGCCGGTTGGCATGGCCGAACTGGTCTCCCACGTGGGCCGACACACAGGGCTTGATGCCTCCGGAGCCCAGCGCGATGAGGGCCAGCCCGGCGAGCAGCCAGCCCCGCGGCGCGAGGCTGGCTTCGAGCAGCGGGCCGGGCATGTCCATGAGGGCCAGGCAGAGGTGGCCGGCGCAGTAGACGATCGAGAGGGCCAGGATCGTGGCATATTTGCCGAGGAAGGCGTCGGCCACGAGGCCTCCCAGGAGCGGGAAGAAGTAGGCGCTGGCGACGAACAGATGCATCCACTCGCGGGCCTCGGTCTCCGTCATGCGATCGGGCGACCCGGCGGCCGAGAGCAGGTGGTGCGTCATGAAGACGACGAGGATCGCCTTCATCCCATAGAAGGAAAACCGCTCGGCGGCCTCGTTGCCGACGATGAAGGGGATGCCGGGGGGCATGCCCGTGGTGGCGGTGGGCTGGCTGCGATAGGGGGAGGTCGTCATGGCGGCGGCCGCGCGGGAATCGCGGCGGCGGGGGTGACGGTGGCTGGAACGGATGCAATGTGGACAATGCCGGGGCATGCCGCCAACAGCAGATTCCCCACCGGCCGGCCGGCTCCTCGTGGTCACGATCGACCGCCTGCCCGCCTGGATGCTCTCCGCCTGGGGGGCGACCTGGGTGGCTGCGCCGGCGATCGACGCGCTGGCCGCCCGCGGGATCCTCTTCGACCGCGTGCTCACGCCCGGCATCGACCCGCTGGCCGCGGCCCGCGCTCTTCTCGGCGCCGGTGCCGATTCGCTCCTCGCCCGCGCGGCGGCGGCCGGGCGGCGGGTGGCGGTGGTCAGCGACCAGCCGCCGATGGTCGAGGCCGTCGGCGTCGGGGCCGGTGTCGACGTGACCATCCGCGAGGCGGCCTGTCCGCCCGTCCTCGCGGCCGACGAGGAGGAGACGAATCTCGGCCGGCTGTTCGCCGCCGCCACGCGGGCGCTCGCCGACGGTCGCCCCGATCTGCTCTGGGTGCACGCGGGCGGCCTGGGCATCGCCTGGGACGCGCCCCTCGCGCTCCGTGAGCAGTATCTCGATCCGGACGACCCGGCTCCGCCGCCGGGGCCGGACGTGCCCGATGCGGCGGTCGATGCCGGCACCGATCCCGACACGCTGGTCGCCCTGCGGCATGTGTTCGCCGCGCAGGTGACGCTCCTCGATCGCAGCCTCGGCCGACTGGTGGAGGCGGCTGGTCCGGGCTGGACGTTCGTGATCGCCGGCGTCCGCGGCCTGCCGCTGGGTCTGCACGGCTGGATGGGGGGCGCAGGCGTCGGGCCCGAGGCCCGGCTGCCGTACGGCGAATCGATCCACGTCCCGGCGATCATCGTCGATGCCGCCGGTCGCATGGCCGGCCAGCGGTATGGAGGCCTCGTGACCCCGGCCGATCTCGGCGCGACGGTGGCCGATCTGGCGGGCCTGGACGGCGCCGCGGCAGGGGATGAGCCGGAGCAGGGGAGGAGTTTGGCCGGGCTCTTCACAGACTGGCGGCATGCGCCGCGGGAAAGGATCGTGGTGCGGGCGGTCGGCGGGGATGCGATCGTCACGCCGAGTTGGCATCTCATCGTCGGCCGCGGAGCCGACACGGCCGGCCGCCGGATGCTCTTCGCCAAGCCCGACGACTACTTCGAGCGGAGCGACGTGGCCAACCGCTGCGGCGGGGTGGTGGAGGAGCTGGCCTCCGCGCTCGGGCCCGGCCCGACCCGCGACGGCCGGTGAATGGCCGCTGGCGCACGGGCTCAACCGCCCTTTTCCCGGGCTTGCCCAGTCCGCTAGCATCCCGACCCCTTTCGCCCAAAGAGGAATGCCGGACCTGTGTCGCGTCTTCGCAGCGTCGCGTTGCTCCTCGCCATGCTGCCGCACGGCCTCGCGCCGGCATGGGCCGCGCCGGAGGCGGCCGGCCGCGAGCCCCCCGTGACGATCCGGGTGGAATGGGGGGATGGCAGGCCCCGGGCCTGGACGGGCACGATCGAACTGGTCGGCGGAAGCGACGGCGGCGGCGACACGCTGGCCTGGCAGTCGCTCTGCGGCGATGCCGATGCGGCCGCCTCGATCCACGCCGTCGGCTCCGTGCTCCACGTGCATGACCCGCGGCCCCGCGAGCAGAATGGCGTGGCGATCGCCGTGGAGGCGTGGCGGTCGGCGCGGCTGGTGGTGCGGCTGGCCGCGGTCGGCGCGTCCCAACCGGCCGCCGAGCTCGACGTCGCCGTGGCGGAGATGCTCGCCGATGCCGTGCCGACGCCACTGGATGCCGACGGCAATCGGCTCACGATCGGCCGCGCGGCCGACGACGCGATCCGCGTGGCCTTCGCCGACGGCCGGTGGCCGGCCGTGTGCCCGGTGCATCGTCCCGGCGACGTCGTCCGGCTGGCCGTGCATCCGCTGCTCGTCTCCCGCGCCGGCGGGTCGGGGCCGCGGGAGATCACGCTGCGGGTGCGGGATCTCGCCCACGGCGTCGAACTGGCCGCGGAATCCCGGCTCATCCATGCTGCGGACGAGGAGGCCGTGGCCGTGGCAAACGGCCAGGCCGCACAGGCCTTCGATCCGATCGTGTTCGATATCACGCTGCCGCGCCACGAGGCGGTCTGCACGGCGACGTTCGAGGTGGTCGAGCGGGGCGGCCTGCGCTGGGCGCGGCCGGTGGCCACGCGGACGGTCGAGCTGGTGGCCGTTTCGGACGCGGCCGCGCCGCCGGCGGACGCCGCCGAGTGGAAGGTCGTCTATGAACTCGATCCGTCGAGCCCCCGGCTCCACGAGCGGCTCCGGCGGCTCTCGGGAAAGATTCCTTCGGTCTCGATGCCCTCCCTGCCGCTCCCGGCGGTGAAGCTGCCGCCGCTGCCCTTTCCATCGATGACGCGGCCCGCCATCCCGCTGCCGAAGATGCCGAACATGCCCCTGCCGTCGGTGTCGGCGATGGTGCCGCGGGTGAGCGGCCTGCTGGCCAGCGGTGATTCCGTGGTCGAGCCGCATGCGATCGGCACGGTGCTGCGATTGCCGCCGGCCGCAGCCTCGGGCGAGCCCACATGGGAGGGGATCCTGGTGGCCGGCGCCGAGGTCGGGATGCCGCATCTGGTGGAGATCGAATACCCGGCCGACCAGCGGGCCGCCTTCGGGATCAGCGTGCTGGAGACCGATGCCGCCGGAGCCCGCGTGGAATCGCGGCATGCGGGGGGATTTACGGTCGTGCCCCCCGCCACGGCGGCGGAGGGGACGGACAAGATCGGCCGCCATGCCTTCGTCTTTTGGCCCTCGTCCCGCAATCCGCTGGTCGTGGTGATGAATGTCTCCGCCGAGACGCCGGCCGTGTTCGGCAAGGTGCGGGTGTTCGCCGGCCCCACGCGGGTGCCGCCGATGAAGGCGGTGGGCGATCCGTCCGCCTCCACGGGCGGCCGTGCCGTGCGCCGCGTGAACGGCTTCATCGCGACGCCATCCGGGCTCGGGTTTGGCGCCGGCGGGAGCGTGGGCGGGGAGGCGGCCCGGCTGCCCGCCGATTGGCAGGGCCTCCTGCTCGGCGCGCGGCGGTCGGTGGAGTGGCTGACGTCTCAGGGAGCCGGCGGCGCGATGGTCACGGTATATGCGGAGGGGGGCGCGCTCTGGCCGAGCGAGGCCACGCAGGCGGCGCCCCGCTGGCTCGGCGGCGGCGGTGCGGATGGCGTCCCCAAGGATGCGGTGGGATTGGTGTCGCGGATCTACCGTCGCGAGGGGCTGCAGTTCGTGCCCGCGCTCTCATTCGATGCCCCGCTGCCGGCGGTCGAGGCGCACCTCGCGCGACCGGGCCCCGCGGCCGATGCCGCCACGGGGATCGTGCTCGTCGGCGGCGATGGCCGGCCGCGGCGGGTCGCCGGCCGGAGCGGCGCGGTGCACTACAACATTCTCGATCCGCGGGTGCAGCAGGCCGTGGAGGCGGTCGTGGGAGAGCTGGTGGCGCGGCTCGATGCGGCGGCGGCGGGCGATGGCGTGGCGATCGTGCTGCCGCACGACGGCTGGATGCACCTTCCCGGCATCGCCTGGGGGCTCGACGACACCACCTTCGCCCGGTTCGCGGCCGACGCGGCCGCGGAGTCGCCGGTGGGCGAGGGGCGGCATGCCGCGCGGGCGGAGCTGGTGAGGGGGCCGCTGCGGGAGGCGTGGCTGAGCTGGCGGAGTCGGGAGATCGCGTCGTTCTATCGCCGGCTGGCGACGGTCGTCGCCGCCAACGCCCCGGCCCGCAGTCTCTATGTCGCGCCCACGACGCTGCTCACGGAGGGGGAGGTGGCGATGCGGCTCCGGCCGTCGCTTGGCGACGAGGCATTCGACGCGGCCGATCTCTGGCGGGAGGTGGGCGTCGATCCGGTGTCGCTGACGGGCGATTCGCGGATCGTGTTTCTGTCGCCCCACACGCATCAGGGGGCGGGCGGCCGCGCCGCCGGTGACGCGGCCGATCTCGCGAATCGTTCCGCCGCGCTCGCCCGGGCGGTGGCCGGCGCGGCCCGCCGCGGCATCGTGGCGGTGGAGGTGCCCGTGCAGGCGAGCGTGGCCGACGTCATTCCCCACGGGCCGTTCGGGGCGGCCTCGCCCTGTCCTGCCGTGGCGGTGCATCCGGCGCATGCCGGGGCGGCGGTCTGCCGGCCGTGGGCCGAATCGTTCGTGGCCGGTGATGCGGAGGTGATCTTCGACATGGGGCTGATGCATGCCCAGCCGGCGCTCGACGCCCTGCTCGCCCGGCGGGCCTTCGTCTCCCTCCCTGCCGGGCCGCTGTCGCTCGTCGATCCACTGCCCGCGCCGCTGGTGATCCGGACGGGCGCGTCGCCTCTCGGCACGTCGCTGCTGGTGGTCAATGCCTCGGCGCTGCCGCTGCGGGCCGAGGTGTCGCTGACGGGGCGTCCGACGCTGGCGGCCGATGCGGTGGATGGCACCCGGCTCGCGATCGGCGCGGACGGCCGCGCTGTGATCCCGCTGGAGCCCTGGGCGATCCGGTCGGTGGTCGTCGATGCGGGGGCGGCCGCCGAGGCCGCCGGTGTGGCCTTCGCCGGTGCGGCCCGCGAGGTGGTGACCGGCCGGCTCGACGACTTGCGCAAGCGGCGGGATGCCATCGAGGAGGCCACGGGGCTCGGCGTGCTCGACAACCCGGGCTTCGAACTGCCCGGGTCGGGCGGGGGCATCACCGGCTGGGAGATCGTGGACCGGCAGCGGGGCACGCTCGCCGTCGTGCCGGCCGCGGGGATCGATGGCAGCCATGCCGCCGAATTTTCCTCGATCAACGGCCTGGCCACGGTGCGCAGCAATCCCTTCCCGCCGCCGGCCACGGGGAGAATCGGGGTGTCGGCATGGCTCAAGGTGGCCGACGGCGGGCCGCAGCCGCCGTTGCGGCTGGCGATCGAAGGCGTGGCGCGCAGCGGCGAGTATTACCGCTTCGCCCCGGTGGGCGGGCTGCCGGGGGCCGCGCCCCTGAAAGCCGGGTGGGCGCAGTTCGTGCTCCGGCTCGATGACCTGCCCTCATCCGGGCTCGAATCGTTGCGGGTGCGGTTCGACCTGATGGGCCCGGGGCGGGTCTCCATCGACGACGTGCGCATCGACGGGCTGGCCCTGACCGCGCGCGAGCGGGAGCGGCTCGCGGGCCTCGTGGACGAGGCCGGCCGCCGGTTGGCAGCGGACGATGTCGGCGGCTGCAGCCTGCTGCTCGAATCGTATTGGCCCCGGTTTCTGGAGGCCCACGTGCCATTGCCGGCCGCCGCCGACGTCGCCGATCAGCCGGGCGGCCAGCCCATCGCGCGGCCGCCCAAGAGATGGAAGTGGAGATGATCCACGCTCTGGCCGCCATCGCGGCCGGAGTTGGCGACGAGACGGTAGCCGTCCGCGAGCCCCAGCTGCCGCGCGATCGACGCGGCGACGACGACGATGTGGCCCAGCAGGGGGGCGTCGTGTTCGGTGGCCTCGGCCAGCGAGGCGATCGGCCGCTTCGGGATCACGAGCACGTGCGTGGGCGCCTGCGGGGCGACGTCGTGGAAGGCGAGGCAGAGGGCGTCGTCGTGCACGATCCGCGCGGGGATCTCGCCGCGAATGATCTTCGCGAAGATCGTCTCGGGCATGCCGTCACTCCGCCGTGTCGGTCTGCTGCGCCTCGGGCTTGCGGCGGGAACGGCGCCGGGGCGACCGGGGCAGCGCCCATTCGCGGGTGAGCGTCTCGAAGACCTCGGGCGACTCGTAGCGGACGATCGAACGGCCCTCGGGCATCGGGCCGATGAGCGAGCGGAAGACCGGGGCGCCGCGAAGCGCGAGGTCGGTGCTGCAATCGTCCGCGCCCACCTGGAGATGGGTGCGGAGCAGGGCCTCCGGGGAGTCGAAATCGTGGATGATCAGTTCGCCGTCCGCGCCGCGGGTGACGACCCGCCAGGTTTCCTTCGACATGGTCTGCATGGGCTCCGTGGAGGGTCGGCCGGCCAGCCAGGCGGCAATCCCGTCCGAGGGAGAGCATCGGGCCGTGGCCCGCGACGAATACATCCGGGGCGGGCGCGACGTTTCGATCGGAAAACGCGGCGATGCCCGGCACGGCCGGCGTTTTCGGCAGGAGCGGACCAGGCGGACCAGGCCGCCGGCATTCGGTGCCGCTGGTTGCTTGACACTGAAAACGGGCTAAATACCCTCGCCTTGGCCGGTGCAAAGGCCACAAATTGGCCCGTACGTCGCCTTTTTTGAGTCCCCAGAGCCCCGAGGAGCAAGCATGCGGCACCTGCTGATGACCGGCGCATCCGGTCTGCTGGGCGGCCAGTTGATGGCCCGGTTGCTGCGCGATGGGAGGCGGCTGGCCGTCCTCGTGCGGTCCACGGCCAAAGCCTCCGCGCGGGAGCGGATCGAGACCATTCTCGCCGGCGAGGAGGAGGCGGCCGGGCGGCCGCTGCCGCGGCCGGTGGTTCTGGAGGGCGATCTCTCGGCGCCGTCGTGCGGCCTGGGCGGGGCGGATCTCGAGTGGCTGCGGCGGTCGTGTTCGGCCGTGCTCCATAACGCCGCGTCGCTGGAGTTCGTCGGCGCGGACCGGGCCGGCGAGCCGTGGCGGACCAACGTGGGCGGCACGCGATCGCTCCTCGCCCTGGCGGAGCGGGCGGGCATCGGGGAATTTCATCATGTGTCCACGGCCTACGTCTGCGGTCTCACGCCCGGGGTGATTCCGGAGGCGCCGTCGGACGGGCAGCACGGGTTTCGCAACGACTACGAGGCGAGCAAGCACGAGGCCGAGTGGCTCGTGCGGTCGGCACGGTTTCTGGATCGGCCCACCTTCTATCGGCCGGCGGTGATCGTGGGGCATTCCCAGACGGGCGCGACGGCCACCTACCACGGCATGATGGCGATGCTGCAGCTGATGGCGGTGATCGTCCGCAGCCTGCCAGCCGACGAGACCGGGTTTCGCAAGGTTTCGCTGCGGCTGGCGATGACCGGCGCGGAGCAGCGCAACATGGTTCCGGTGGACTGGGTGGCCGAGGCGCTCGCCCGGCTGGTGCCGATGCCGGAGGCGCGGGGCCGCACGATCCATCTCGCTCCCGAGAAGCCGGTGACGATCCGCGAGATCATCGACGGGGCGAGTTCGTATCTCCATTCGGGCGGCCTGGAATTCTGCGGGCCGCGGAAGCCCGACGATCTCAACGACATCGAGAGCTTCGCCTACGGCGGCAAGGGGCTCTACGAGGCCTACGAGCAGACCGACCCGACGTTTGACACGGGCACGCTCGCGGAGCTCGTGCCGGATCTGCGTTGTCCGCCGATCGATGAGGCGATGATCCACCGCTTCCTGGCCTATGGCGATGCCGACCGCTGGGGCAAGCGGAAGCGGCCCGCGCCGCCGGTCGAGGCCTGGGCCGGCGATCTGTTGGAGGCCTTGCCGGCCGACGGGCTCGTGGCGCTGGCCAGGTCGGTGGCGGGCGGCGTGGCGGCGAGTCCGCCGACCGCGATTGGCCTGGAGGTGGTGGGGCTCGGGGGTGGATCGTGGACGATCCGTCGGCACTCGGCCGCCGCGGCAAAGCTCGAGCGTGGGCTGGCCGCGGATGCGCGGCTTTTTCGCCTGGGCGGGGAGGAGCTGCAGGGCCGGATCGCGTCGCTCGCTGCGGCCGGCTCACTCGGCCGGGAGCAGCGCGGGGCCGGCGAGCGGCGGCTGGCGGATGGCTACCTCCGCAGC
>CAZONY010000084.1:0-9363 GCA_964581215.1 uncultured Chitinophagaceae bacterium
ATCGGGGATGCACCGGGCCGGCGACCGGCGACTGCCAGCCGAGATCGAGACCGCCCGCGAGAATCCTCCAGATGCCCAGCCCGCGATCGGGCAGCACCGACACGCGGTTGGCGCCCGCCACCGCGTCCATCAGCAGCACGCCCTCGCGCACCCCTCCCCGCAGGCGTCGCACCTCCACGGCCAGCGGCCCGAGGGATGCCGAAATCTCGTCGACGATCGGGAGCGTCTTCCGTGCCATGAATCGATCCCCGGCCGTGGCCGGACCGCCGGTCGATGGATGAAAGGCCGAAGTGTATCAGGCCCATCCTGCCGCATGCAGACCGTTTGACAGGCCGAACCGCGCCCCACTCTGATACCGGGCATGAATCCCCCCGGGGCACCACCGATCGCCGTCGTCCTCGCCGCCGGAAGGGGTACGCGGATGGGGGGCGATCTGCCCAAGGTGCTCTTCGAGGCCCACGGCAAACCGCTCGTCCGCTGGGTGCTCGACGCGCTCGAGGCCGCTGGCATCACCGACCGCATCGTCGTCATCGGATACCGCGGCGAACTCGTCGAGTCGGCGCTGGCGGACCTGCCCGGCCTGTCGTTCGCGGTACAGCACGAGCAGCGGGGCACCGGCGACGCCGTCGCCGCGGCGGCCGACCTGATCCGTACCCGGGTGTCCGCCGATCCCCCGCACACCCGGCGGCCGATCGTCATCGTTTGCGGCGATTCGCCGATGCTGCGCCCGGCCAGCGTGACGGGACTCCTGCGACGGTTCCACGAACAGGGCGCCTCGTGCCTGCTCGGCACCGCCGTCACGGACGACCCCACCGGTCTCGGCCGGATCGTCCGCGACCCGGCTGGGCGGTTTGTGAAAATCGTGGAGCAGAAGGACGCCTCCGAGGCGGAGCGGGCCATCCGCGAGGTCAACATGAGCACCTACGTGTTCGAGGCGGGCGATTTGCTGCGGGCCCTCGCCCGGCTCAAGCCCGACAACGCGGCGGGCGAGTACTACGTGACCGATTGCCCGGGCATCCTCCTGGCGGAGGGCCGGACGGTCGAGGCCGTCGCCTGCCTCGACGCGAGCGAGGCGCTTTCGGTCAACACCCCGGAACAACTGGCCGCCGTGGCCGCGGCCTTGAAGAACCGGGAAGCGGCGGTCAAAGTGGCGTCATGAACGATCTCAAGATCTTCAGCGGCCTGGCCAATCCGGCCCTCGCCCAGGACATCTGCCGCTACCTCAACCTGCCGATGGGGAAGATCACGCTCGGCCGGTTCCCGGACGGCGAGATCTCCTGCAAGATCGACGAAGACGTCCGTGGCCGCGACGTGTTCATCGTGCAGCCCACCTGCCCGCCCGTGAACGAGCACATCATGGAGCTGCTCGTCATGATCGACAGCTTCAAGCGGGCCAGCTCCTACCGGCTCACCGCGGTGATCCCCTACTTCGGCTACGCCCGGCAGGACCGCAAGGACGCCGGCCGTGTGCCGATCACGGCCAAGCTCGTGGCCAACCTGATCACCCGGGCGGGCGCCGACCGCGTCCTGGCCATGGATCTGCACGCCGCCCAGATTCAGGGGTTCTTCGACGTGCCGGTCGATCACCTCTACGCGGCGCCGGTGCTCAACAACCACTTCCAGTCGATGGATCTGCCCCACGATGAACTCGTCGTGGTGGCGGCCGACGCCGGCAGCATCAAGCGGGCGCTGGTCCACGCCACCCGGCTCAACGTGCCCCTGGCGATCGTCGACAAGCGCCGCGTCAGCGCCGAAACGACCAAGAGCGCCAATATCATCGGCGCGAGCGTCGCCGGAAAGACCGCCCTGATGTTCGACGACATGATCAGCACGGCTGGCTCGATCTGCTCGGCCGCGGAGGTGATCCACGCCCACGGTGCGACGGCGATCTACGCGGCGGCCACCCACGGCGTGCTCGTGGGCCCGGCCATCGAAAGGCTCAAGGCGGCCCCGTTTCGGGGCATCGTGCTCACGGACTCGATCCCGCTGGCCCCCGAGAAGGCCTTGCCGAACATTGCCGTGCTTTCGGTCGCCAGCCTGCTCGGCCAGGCCATCAAGCGGATTCACCGCAATGAGTCGGTCTCGATGATGTTCCAGTGAGCGGCGTGGGGAGGGGGCGCGGATGGCGACGCAGGGCTACCTCGGAATCGACGTGGGCACGCAGGGCCTGTCGGTGATCTTCACCGACGCCGAGATGCGAATCCTGGCGACGGGCCAGGGCTCATACTCGATGATCCCGGACCTCGCCCCCGAATGCTTCGAACAGCAGCCCTCCGACTGGGAGGCGGCGCTCGCGGCGGCGATGGCCGACCTCCGCAGCAGACTCGCCGCCGCGGGTGTCGAGATCCAGGTCAGGGCGATCGGCATCTCGGGGCAGATGCACGGCGAGGTGCTGGCCGATGCCGCCGGCCAGCCGGTCGGCCCGGCCCGGCTCTGGTGTGACGGCCGCAACGAAGCGGAGGGGCACGAGCTGACCGCCGCCCTGGGCGTCAAGTGTCCGAAGCGGATGACGGCCGTCCGCTGGCTCTGGACGATCCGCAACCAGCCCGACAAGGCGGCCCGAGCGAATCGCATGACGACGCCGGCGGGCTGGATCGCCTTCCGGCTCACCGGCCAGTGGACGCTCGGCATCGGCGACGCGGCAGGGATGTTTCCGATCGACCAGACCACGCTCGACTACGACTCCCGACTGGCCCGCACGTTCGACGGCATCGCGGCCGAGGCGGCCGCTCACAGCCTCCCCGGTGTTTCGATTCCGCCCATCGCGTCGTTCTTGCCCGCCGTCCGACGGGCCGGCCAGGAAGGGGGCGGTCTCGACGCGCGTGGCGCGGCCCTGCTCGGACTGCCCGCGGGGATTCCGGTGGCGCCCGCGGAGGGGGATCAGCCGGCGGCCCTCGCCGGTTCGCTCATCGCGTCGCCCGGGCAGGTCTCGATGAGTTTCGGCACGAGCGTGGTGGCCAATTCGGTGGGCGACCGGCCCTTCGCCGGCATCGCCCGCTCGATCGATCACTTCTGTGCCCCCGATGGCCGACCGATCAACATGGTGTGGCTCCGCAACGGCACGACCGCCATGAACATGGTGGTGGCCATGTTCGGCGGCGACTTTTCCGCCATCATGCCACAGGTGCTGACGGCAGCGGCCGATTGCGGTGGCCTGCTCGCCCTCCCTTTCATGGACGATGAACCGGGCCTCGGCGTCGGCCGAGGCGGCACGGCGCTGCTCGTCGGCCTCGATAACGCCTCCGCCACGCCGGGGAACGCGGTCAAGGCGATGCTGCTGGCCACGATCTTCAACCTGAAACTCGGCAGCGAGGAACTCGACAGCCAGGGCTATCCGCGGACGGAGATCATCCTGTCGGGCGGGCTGGTGAAGACACCGCAGCTCGGTCAGAGCGTAGCCGACGCCTTCGCGACGCCGGTGACGATCCTCGACGGGGCGGACGAGGGCACGGCCTGGGGCGCGGCGCTGATGGCGCGGTTTCGCGACGAGTCGATCGCCGGCAGAGCCCCCGACTGGGCCCCTTTCCTGGACGGTCGGCGGACAGGCGCGGCCCGCCAATTTCAGCCCCAGCCGGCGGCGGTGGCTGTACTCGCCGGCGTCTACGACCGCTACCGCCGCCTTGTCGGGCTGCACGGCAGCCTGGAGACGGTGGGGGTCCGGGGCTGAATTGCGTCCCGGAGGCGACGGGCTTGCGAAACGCCCCCGCCGTGTCAAAATACCGGGCTCGAAACAAGGAGTTTCCATGAGCGATTCCCTCGAAGTCGTTACGCGATCGGCCACCGGAACACGGGAGAGCCGACGCCTCCGTCGCCAAGGCCTCGTGCCCGCGATCCTCTACGGGCACGGTGAAGCGTGCGTCGATCTCGCCACGAAGCGGGAGGCGCTGGATGCCGTCATCCGCCACGGCAGCCGTGTCGTCGATCTGACCGGGGCAGTCAAGGAAAGCGCCCTGATCCGCGAACTGCAGTGGGACGTGTACGGGATCGAGCCGATCCACGTCGATCTCCTCCGTGTGAGCAAGACCGAACGGATCAAGGTGAAGGTTCCGGTCGACCTCCGTGGCGATGCTCCGGGCCACAGGTCCGGCGGGACAGTCACCATCGTGCTGCACGAGGTCGAGATCGAGTGCACTCCCGACCAGATTCCCGAGAAGATCCACGCCCATGTCGGCAGCCTCGGGGTCGGCGGGGCCGTGAAGGTGCACGACCTCGAACTGCCGCCTGGCGCGGTGGCCGTCACTCCGGGTGACGAGGTCGTCGTGACCTGCCTCATCGCCGGGGCCAAGGTCGAGGAGGCTGCCGAAGCGGGCGCCGCCGAGCCCGAAGTGATCGGCCGCAAGGCGGCCGAGGAAGGAGAGGGAGAAGCGGAGGAGTGACTCCGACGGGCCACGGCCCGCCGGCTCGCCAGCCGCCCATGACGCACCGTGAAACTGATCGTCGGGCTGGGCAACCCGGGTCGAGCCTACGAGGGCACGCGGCACAACGTCGGCTTCGACGTGCTGGAGATCCTCGCCAGCCGGGCCGGTTCCCCCGTCCGACGCCAGAGATTCCAGGGCGAAACGGCTCAGGCCACGCTGCGGGGCACTTCCGTCCTGCTGCTCTGGCCTCTCACCTGGATGAACCTCAGCGGTTCGAGCGTGCTGGCGGCCCGTGACTTCTACAAGATCGACCATGCGGACATCCTGGTGATATGCGATGACTTTCAGCTCCCCGTCAACACGATCCGGCTCCGCGGCAGCGGCTCGGGCGGCGGCCAAAACGGTCTGGCCGACGTGCTTGCGCGACTCGGCTCGAAGGACGTCCCGCGACTCCGGATCGGCATCGGCCCGGTGGCTTCGGGCTGGAAAACAGCAGACTTCGTCCTCGGCCGGTTCGCGGCCCATGAGCGGGGCGATGTCGATGTCGTGCTGGAGCGGGCCGCCGACGCCGTCGAGGAATGGGCGGCCCTCGGCCTCGAAGCGGCCATGAATCGGTTCAACTGAAATTTAACCCTCCGAAGGAGAAAGAGCGCGATGGTGGTCTACGAAGGGATGTTCATCCTCGATCCGACGAAATATGCCCGCGACCCTGCCGCCGCCGCGCAGCAGGTGACCGATCTGATCACACAGTTCGGCGGCACGATCCTCGCGGCCCGCCTGTGGGACGAGCGGAAACTCGCCTATCCGATCAAGGGGCAGAAGCGTGGGGCCTATTGGCTCACCTATTTCAAGATGCCCGGCCCCAACGTCGCCGGCATGGAGCGACAGACCGAAATCATGGAGGACATCCTCCGCAGCCTGATCCTGAAGGTGGACGCCCGCATCGCCGACGCCCTCGTGGAACATGCCCTGGCTGGCGAACAGGCCCAGAAGCGGAGTTCCGCCGCTCCGGCCGCGACACCGTAATCTCCTGAGGAAACCACGAGGTTTGTCGTCGCTTGCAGGTTCGCCGCCGAGCCGCTACGATGGTGCAAATTTGTACACGAGTCTAGCGAAGGCACCAGACCCAAGCGAATGAAAGGGAGGCAGCGATGGCCAGTTTCAACAAGGTGATCCTCGTCGGCAACGTCACCCGCGATCCCGAACTCCGCTACATCTCCAGCGGCACGGCGGTCACGGACATCGGCCTGGCCGTCAACGATCGGCGTAAGAATGCCCAGGGCGAATGGGTCGAGGAGACGACGTTCGTCGATGTCACGCTCTGGGGCCGCACGGCCGAGGTGGCCGGCGAATACGTCTCCAAGGGCTCGCCGCTTCTCATCGAGGGCCGCCTCAAACTCGACCAGTGGGAGAAAGACGGCAAGAAAAACTCAAAACTGCGCGTCGTCTGCGACCGGATGCAGCTTCTCGGCTCCCGCGGGGGTGGCGATGGGGCCCGACCAAAGGCCCGCGTGGCCTCCGGCAAAGCCGGCGGCGACACATTCGACCAATCACCGTCGTACGACGAATCGGAGGCCGGCCCGTCCGTCGGCACCGACGACGACATCCCCTTCTGATCCGTTCACTCTCATTTCTCTCTTCGCGTTTCCCAGGAGCTCCGAACCATGTCCGACACGGCAACCACGGCCCGCCCCCACAGAGCCTCGTCCCGTCACCTGCCCAAGGGGAAGCGGGGCGGCGTCGAACTCCTGCTCATCCATACGGTCGAGCACCTCGGCAAGCAGGGGGACGTCGTGGAGGTCAAACGCGGCTACGCCCTCAACTACCTCCTCCCACAGGGGCTGGCGACGGTCGCCACCGACCATCACAAGCGGATGGTGGACAAGCACCGTGCCAAGCTCGAGGAAATCGCCCGCGAGCGGTTGGCTGGCCTGCGCAGCCTGTTGGCCGAATTGGTGCGCACGAGCGTCACGATCGAGGCCAACGCCAACGACGAGGGGCACCTCTACGGTTCGGTCGGGGCCCCTGAGATCGCCCGGTCGCTCAAGCAGCAGGATCTGATGGTGTCGCCCGACTGCATCATCCTCCAGGGCCCGCTGAAGGAGGTCGGCCTCTACACCGTGAAGATCCGCCTGGCGGCGGAGGTTGAAGGCGATCTCAAGGTGTGGGTCGTGCCGTCAAGCAGCGAAGGGGGCGGCAAGTAGGGATCGAGGGCTCGTTCGCCGGACTTCGTCAGCAGGTTTCCCGTTCACCAGGAAGGATCGACATGGTCGCCCCACGGGACACAGCGACCCGGGAAGGATCTCGCCGCGGCCGGCCGCGTGACACCGAGCGCCCCGCGGCGGTCCCGTTCGAATCCCGCGAACGGCCTGCGAACGTGGATGCCGAGCGGGCCGTGCTCGGCAGCATTCTGCTGAAGCCGGATGTCTGCGACGACGTGGCGTTGCTGATTCGTCACGAGGATTTCGCCGACGACGCCCATCAGGTGCTCTTTCGGCACCTCCTGGAACTCCACGACTCCGGCAAGCGCATCGACGTCACGATCGTCCTCGAGCGGCTCCGCACCAGCGGCGACCTGGATCGCATGGGTGGGGCCCCGGCGCTTGCGGAAATCGTGCAGTCGGTCCCGCACGCCGCCCATGCCACCCACTACGGGCAGATCGTCCGCGAAAAGGCGATGCTGCGGTCGCTGATCGACGCCAGCACCGACATCCTTCGCGACGCCTACGACGCGGTCGACGAGCCGCGGGAACTCGTGGCCCGTGCCGAGTCGCGGATCTTCTCGATTCTCGAACACCGCAGTTCGGCCGAGGCCAGGCCGATCGAATCGGTGCTCACCGAGGTGATGGCCCGGATGGACGCCCGCATGCGGCATGAGCATGCGCTCGGCGGCGTGGAGACGGGCTTCACCGACCTCGACGCGCTCTGCGGAGGCCTCCACAACTCGGAGCTCATCATCCTCGCTGCCCGCCCCAGTATGGGAAAGACGGCCTTCGCGATGAACATCGCGGAGCACGTTTCGATCGACCTGCAGCAGCCGGCGCTCTTTGTCAGCCTCGAAATGGCAAGCCTCGAACTCGCCGACCGACTTCTTTGCTCGGCCTCACAGGTCAACGGCCACCGCCTGCGGAACGGCACGATTTCCCAGGAGGATCGTCGCCGGCTCGTCCAGAAATCATCCGAGATCAGCGCGGCCCCGCTGTACATCGACGACACCCCGAGCCGCACGCTCACCGAGATCGCAGCCGTGGCCCGGCGACTGAAGCGTAAGAGCGGCCTGGCGCTCGTGGTGATCGATTACCTGCAGCTGATCGAGCCCGACAATCCGCGCGATCCGCGGCAGGAGCAGGTGGCAAAGATCGCCCGGCGGCTCAAGACGATGTCTCGCGAACTCGACATCCCCGTCCTCTGCCTGGCCCAGCTCAACCGGCAGGCCGAGGTGTCGCGGGACAACCGTCCCCGGCTCAATCATCTCCGTGAATCGGGAGCGATCGAGCAGGATGCCGACGTCGTGATGTTCGTGCACCGAGAGGAATACTACCAGTCGAATGACGAGGACCGGGAGCGGGTGAAGGGGCAGGCGGAGATCATCATTGCCAAGCAGCGAAACGGCCCCATCGGCGACGTGAAGCTGCTCTGGCAGCACGATTACACGCGGTTCGTCAACCTCGAGCACCGCCCGTATGACGAGTTCGAGGCCTTTTCATCGTTCTAGCTTCGCGGCCACGGGGCCATCCATGACCCCCGCGGGCTTGGTATCGTGCGAGCATGAGCGGCAGCCGACGTGAAGAGCTGATGCCACTGCTTGCCATTGAATCGACGTGCGATGAGACAGCCGCCGCGGTGATCGGGCCGGACCGCGGCATTCTTTCGAGCGTCGTCGCCAGCCAGGTGAAGCTCCACGCTCGGTGGCGGGGTGTCGTGCCGGAAGTGGCCTCGCGGGCGCACGTCGAGCGGATCGTTCCCGTCATCGAAGAGGCCATGGGGCGGGCGGGGGTCGAGCGCGGCGATCTCGTGGCGGTGGCGGTGGCCGTACGGCCGGGCCTCGTGGGATCGCTCCTCGTCGGCCTCTCGGCCGCGAAGGCGCTCGCCGGGGCGCTCGACATCCCGATCGTCGGCTATGACCACATCGCCGCCCACCTCTACGCCTGCCGGCTGGCGCACGGAGCGCGGATGCGGTATCCCTGCGTGGGGCTCGTCGCCAGCGGCGGGCATACGTCGCTGTTTCACGTCCGTGGCCCGCTCGATCTCGATCGTCTCGGCGGCACGATCGACGACGCGGCCGGTGAGGCGTTCGACAAGGCAGCGAGTCTGCTCGGGCTCGCCTATCCCGGCGGGCCGGAAATCGAACGCGCGGCGCGGGGCGGCGACCCGCGCGCGTTTCGGTTTCCGCGGCCCCTGGCTGCCGATCGTGACCGACTCGATCTGAGTTTCAGTGGTCTGAAGACGGCGATCCGCTACCAGGTTCGTCCGCCCGGCGGTCCGCCCGATCCACCGCCTCCGACGGGGAAACGGCTGAGCGACCTGGCCGCCTCTTTTCAGCAGGCGATCATCGACTCGATCCTCGCCAAGGTCGACCTGGCCGTGACCCGCACCGGCTGCAGAGCCGTGGCCGTCGGCGGCGGTGTGGGGGCCAACACGCTGCTGCGACAGTCGCTCGATGCCTGGGGCCGCGGCCGCGGCGTCGAGGTGTTCGTGCCACCGCCGGCGTTATGCACCGACAACGCGGCCATGGGGGCGATCGCGTGGGAGCGGCTGGAGCGGGGCGACCACGACTCGCTCGAACTCGACATCACGCCCAGTTGACGTCCACGCCGCCCCCGGCACGGCGCGGAGACATCTGCGGTGCGCCGCGGTGCGCAAAGCGTGTCCGCCGGGCAAGGCCCGGAGGGCCGGTTTCTTCAGCCGGAGGCTGGCAAGGCTACTTCGCGCGGCGGCATCCCTGCGGGCCTGCCGCCGCGTCCGCGCAACACCACCGCCGGGCAAGGCCCGGAGGGCCGGTTTC
>CAZONY010000085.1:0-9268 GCA_964581215.1 uncultured Chitinophagaceae bacterium
CGGCGATCTCCAGGAGCGTCGCGTCGAATTTCGCCTGCTCGCGGAGGGTCACGCGCAGCACGTCGCTGCGGCCGAGCCGCAGTTGCTCCCGCTCGGCGCGGGCCACGAGCGAGGCCAGCTCAACCTGCTCCGACACCTGCTCGTAAAACTCGTAGGCCCGCTCGAGCAGCGAATAAGCATCCTGCACCTCGGCCCGGATGCGGTCCTCGGCGTACTGCAGCTGTTTGTCCAGCTGCACGAGCTGCGAATGGACGGTCTGGAGCCGGCCGCGGGCCTCCCGCCGCTGGGCCGGCATCTGGAAGACGAGCGCGGCCTCCAGCACCTGGCGGTCGAGCCCGTTGTAGCCGGAGAGGGAACTCTTGCCGAAGCCGGCGTCTTGGTTGCCGACGATCTGGGCGTCGAGGCCGGGCAAGGTCTGGTTGCTGGCCAGCCGTCGCTCGACGAGGAGCTTCTCCCGCTGCAGGGAGAGCCGCTGGAATTCCGGCCTCCGCGCGAGCGCCCGGGAGAGCGACTCCTGAAACTGTGCCGCCGTCGGCTGTACCGGAGTCGGCGCCGGCCGCATGCGGCGGCGGCCCGCCAGCAAGGGCCGGCCGCTTTCGTCACGGAAGAACAGTGAGAGATCGATCGCCGCTTCCTGCACGGCGCGATCGGCCTTCACGGCGAGCCCCTGCCGCAGGGCAATGTTCTGCTGGTTGTCGAGCCGCTCGATGTTGGCTGTGGCTCCTCGCTCCACACGAAACGCCAATTCGACATCCCGTTCGGCGGCCAGATCGATCAGATACTCCGCAGCCGTCCGCCGCTCGCCACTGCCCAGCCAGTTCCAATACGACCGTGCCGCCGCCCGCATGTAGTCGAGGCGGCTCCGTTCGATCGCCGGCTCGGCGAGCGAGATATCCAGCTGGGCCTGGGCCCGGCCGGCACGGGCCTTGTCGATGTCGCGGTCGCGGGCCAAGGGCACGGTGAGACCGCCGCGAAACTCCCCCGCATCGGCCGTCAGCTGCTTGAGGTTGTAGGTGGGGAAATCACCGAACCCGGTGCGGTAGCCGCCGAACATCCGCACGCCCCCGGAGGGCAACAGCTGCGACATGCCGAAGTCGGAACGGTAGTTTTCGTAGGTGCCTGGTGCGAGGGCGTTGCCCGAGCCGGTGACGTTCGTGTCGAAGGCTCCCATCGCGCTGGTCAGCCGACCGGCGGCGATGCCCCGCTCCCGCTCCACCGCCTGGAGGAGCGGGTAGTGCTGCATCACGCTCTGGAGCACCTCGCAGAGCGTGAGCGGCTGATCGCGGTCGTCGGTGGCGGCACCGGGGATCGTGCCCTCGGTCGGCAACGGAGGCGGCGCCCGGCCGGGTGGCCGAGGCAGTTCCTCGACAGGCCGCGGCAGTTCCTCGGGCGTGAGAGGGATCGCGAGGCCATCGTCAACGTCCGCCGGCGGTGCCGGGAGCGACTGCGGCACGATGCCCGGCAGGCCGGCGTCATCCGTATCGTATTTGGCAAGGACGGTACCGGGGGGTTCGAAGAGCACCCATTCCTCCGCCCGCACCACCGCTGGCAGGCAGACGAGAATCGCCAGCGAGGCGAGATACGCGGCCCGTACGAACAGCCCTACTTCACCTTGATTTTGGGCGGCTTGGGGGCGTCGGGGCTCTTCTTGATCGGCGCCATTTCCGGCGGGAAGCCATTGAGCCGTCGCCAGAGTTCGAAGCCGAGCGAAACGCGATTGAGAAACACCCAGCCCACGGCATTGTTGCCCTGCCGGAGAAACTGCTGGTCGGGCCAGACTTCCCCCGGCCACATCTCGTCGGGCTCGACGAGGATCCGGAACTTGCCCGTCTCGCCACTGGCCGGATCGACCTGCCGGACCTTGCCGCCGAACGTGCCGATCGATAGCTCCGGAAAGGCCGAGAACTGGATCGCGGGCCAGCCTTCGAATTGCAGCCGCACGTGCGGCATCTGCCCGGTACGTTCCGCGAACCCGAGCACCAGCGGTGCGTCGAGGCCGTCGAGAAAGAGTTCGACGACGCGGTCGTTGGTGTCGGGCACGATCGTGCACAGCTCGTCGCCTTCCTTCACATACTGGCCGCCCTGGCTGACGTTGGCCGCCACGCGATAGACGACGCCATCGCAGGGGGCCACGACGAGCCGGGCCTTGAAGCGTTCGATGCGGTTGTCGATCTCTTGTAACTCGCGCTGGGTCGAAAAGAGGTTTTGCTCGCTCTTCCGCAGATTGCTACGGGCCACGGCGATCGCCGACTTGCCGACGGCGTCGGCCTGCAGCACGAGCGATTCCTGGGTGAGCAGGGCGGCCTGGGCCCGCTGAATCTCGACGCTGGCCTTCTCGGTGTCGGTGCTGGCCCGGTCGGCCCGCATCTTGGCTTCGTCGCGGTTGAGCTTGCTCTCCAGCCCGCCGAACGTCGGATTGCTGAACAGATCCTCGAACATCGCGGAGCGACTCCGCTCGAACGACTGCGAGAACTCGGCATTGGCGCGAACCTGCTCCGCAACATCGATGGCTTTTTTCGCTGCATCTCGATTCGCCTTCGCCGCCTCGACCGCCGCGTCGCGGGCCGCCTCCTGGGCCTCGGCGGCGGCTTTCTGCTCGGCCACCTCCTGCTCGGCGGCCGCGAACCGATCGTTCAAGAACGCCCGCTGCGCCTCCAGCCTTGCCGCAAGCTCAGGATCGTTGTCTTCGATATCGACCAGCGGATCGTTCATCTTGACGCGGCTTCCCTCGACCACGTGCCAGGTTCGCACCTGCCCGGAAACACGCGCCGTGATCACCTGCATTCGCTCGACTGGGGAATATGCGACGACCGCGCCGCGGCCCATCACGGTCTGCTGCCAGGGCACGTAGGCCAGCAAGAATGGGGTGGCCAGGAAGAGCAGGAAAAGCAGGCGGGCGATCCAGCGCACGACGCGCGGCGTGGCCACCTGCCTCATCAGCGTGTCATGCGAAGGCGAGTCGCTCATGACCAATCCACCGTGCTGTCGCAACTGTTGGTGATGGCGTCACGGGCCGTGACGACGACGAGAGTCCAGGGGGTATCCCGCACGAAGAGCGACGCCACGAGTTCGGGGCAATCGTGCATGTCGAGGCCGTCGAGCAGGCCGTCGATGAGCAGCAGCCGTGGCCGGCCGGCGATCGCCCGGGCGATCGACAGCCGCAGGATCTCGTTGGTGGAAAGTGGCAGCCCGTCGGAGCCCAGCGGCGTGGCCACGCCCTGCGGCAGCCTCGCGATCCGATCGTGCAGGCCGACCATCTGCAACGCCTCGCGCACGTCGGCGGCAGACAGCTCGTCGCGGCCCACGCGGATGTTTTCGGCGACGGTGCCGGCGAACGTCTCGGCCCGTCCCACCAACGCGATCCGCAGCCGCGCGGCGGCCCGATGCAAGGAACGGGCATCGATGCCGTCGAATTCCAGCAACCCCTCACGGGGCACCCGCAACAGCGCGAGCGTCTCCAGCAGGAACGTCTTGCCGCAGCCCGATGTGCCGGTGACGGCGATCCGCTGGCCGGGCTGGGCCTCGAGCCGCTTCGTGCGTCCGTTGCGATGAATCTCCGCCACGACGCGCATCGGTTCATCGCGATCTGGCAGCCGCTCGCCTTCGGCCGGTTCCAGCGGCAATTCCTCGATCACGCCCAGCTTGTCGAGCGAGGCCTGCAGGTCATAGAAAATCTCCAGATACTTGCCGCTCTTGGAGATGGCCGTCAGCACGAGCGCGACGATCAGTTCGCCGGCCACGAGCTGGCCGAGCGTGAGCTGCCGGCTGATCACCAGCCAGCCCCCCAGCCCGAGCAGGACGGTGCTGCCGACCGCCTCCAGCACGAGGGCGAAGACGGTCTGCCGCCAGACGACGCGAAAGTGCTGGCGCCGGCAGTCGATGTAATGGCTCGTCAGCGCGGTGGCCCGGTCGATGGCCACGCTCCCGCCCCGGCCAAAGCGAAACGTGTGCGGGCACTTGGCAATCTCCTCGAGCCATCCGGCCACGTCGAACTTGGCGTAGCTTTCCGTGATCGCCGTCCGCACGCCCCCCAGCCCCAGCACGCCGAGAAGAAAGACGATGAGCACGATCATCACCACTGCGAAGGTCAGCAGGTAGGGATGGTAGAACGAGAGCACGGCCATGCCGACGACCGTGATCATCACCACGCCGGTACCTTCGACGAGCAGCGTGGCCAGGGCCTTCTGCTCCGATGCGACCTCGAAGAACCGGTTGACGATGTCGGTGGGATTCCGGCCGTCGAACGAATCGATCTCCGCCTTGGCAAACCGCACCGCGAAGTCGTGGGCCGTCCGGGTGAAGATCCGCCGCTGCAGGTATTCGACCACCACCACCTGCATCGCCCGCAGCAGCGCCGCGAAGAGGAGAAACGCGAGCATCACCAGCGCCAGCACGATCACGGGCCAGAGCAGCACGCCGAAGGCGACGACGTTGACCAGCGCCTCGATCGCGGCCGGCGTCACGATCGAAAGCAGCCCCGTGCCGAAGGCGAAGGCGAAGATCATGAAGACGTCGCGGCGCTCGAGCCGCAGGATGCCCATGAGCCGGGCCCAGGGGCTCTTCTTCGGCGGGTGATGCCCGGAATTGTGCGCGTCGTCTGCCATGGATTTTTCCGTGGCCGTATGGTGACGAAACCGCGCCCTCGGGGCCATGGCAAAACCACCCGCCGGGGCGGCCAAACGCGGTCCGCCAGGATCAATCCGGCGCGAGGCGGGCCCCGGTCCGGGCCAGGTCGAGCAGCCGGCGAGGCGGGATCATCCGTGGCCCCAGGAAGGCCAGCGGCTCCAGACGCCGAAGAATCTCGGCCACGCCCAGCGAATCCGCCCAGGCCAGCAGTCCGCCGCGAAAGGCGGGAAAGCCCAGGGCGTGGACCACGGCCAGATCGACGTCGCGAGGATCGCGGACGATGCCTTCGTCAATGGCGAGGATCGCCTCCAGCAGCATCGGGATCACGAGGCGATCGGTGATGGTGTCGTCGGAAGGCCCGGTGTCGGGAAGGGCGTAGGCTGAAAGCAGTTCCCCGATCGATTCGTCGGGCCCTTCGATCGTCGCCTGCTGGGCGTTGCCATCCGCAGGCAGGCGGTAGCGATAGAAGCCGCCGCCGGTTTTGCGGCCGAGCCGACCCGACTTCACCAGCGCGGGCACGGCCGGCGAGGCGTCGATGCGGTCGCGGAAGGCCGACGCCATCACGAGCCCGGCGTAGAACGCGGTGTCGAGGCCGATGAGATCGTACAGCTCGATCGGCCCCAGCGGCATGCCGAAGCCGCGGGCAGCCCGGTCGATCCGCCGCATATCGACGCCCTCGCGCAGCAACTCGACCGCCTCGTGCAGGTAGGGCATCAGGATGCGGTTGACGAGGAAGCCGGGGCTGTCGCGCACGACGATCGGGCACTTGCTCAGCCGCTTGGCATGGGCCACCACCGTGGCCACGGTGGCGTCGCTCGTAGCGGGTCCGCGGACCACCTCCACGAGCGTCATCCGACGAACGGGGTTGAAAAAATGCATGCCGCAAAACCGCGTCGGATCGATGAGCGTCTCGGCCAGCTTCGCGATCGGGTTGGTCGACGTGTCGGGGGCGATCACCGCTGCGGGCTTCGCGGCCCGCTCGATCTCGGCCAGCACCTGCCGCTTGATGTCGGTGCGCTCGATGACGCTCTCGATGACGAGGTCGGCGGCGGCGATCGACGCGAGGCCCGTTGAGGTCCGCAACCGGTCGGCAACGGCGGCAGCCACGGCAGGGTCGGCCCGCCGCGTGGACCGCTCCCCAGCGGCTTCCGCGACGATTCCGCCGACACTGGCCGCCAGCACGGCGGAATCCACGTCGACGAGCGTGACGCGGAAGCCTGCCCGAAGCGCGCAGGCGGCGATGCCCGCTCCCATGATCCCCGCGCCGACCACGGCCGGCGCGGCCACCTCCTGGGGTTTGACGTCGCCCGCGGCATCGAGCCCGGGATCGAGGCTGTTGCGTTCGCCCAGCCGAAAGAGCCGGGTCAGGGCCGCCGACACGCCCGTCGTGGCCAGGTCGGCGAACGCACGGGCCTCGATCGCGGCGGCTTCCCCGGCCGGCACGGTGGCTCCCGAGACGAGCGTGCGAAGGATCGTCGGCGGCGCGGGATAGTGGCCGCCGGTGCGACCGAGGATCACCGCCGCGGAGGCCGCCTCGAGCGACGCGAGCTGAGCGGGCTCGATGGCGACGCCCCCCTCCTGCACGCGGCGGCGGTCGATGTGCGACCGGCTGAGGCCGGCCGACTCAATCAGGCTGCGGGCCGTCGGAATCGACTGCTCGACCGACACGAGGGCGTCGATGAGTCCGAGCCGCAGGGCTTCGCTGCCCGAGATCATCTCCCCGCCGGCGATAAGTTCGAGAGCGGGGGCCACCCCGATGAGCCTCGGTGTCCGCACCGTGCCCCCCCACCCCGGCAGGAGCCCCAATTTCACGTCCGGAAAGCCGAGAGCCGTGCGGGGCTCCGCCGTCGCCACGCGCATATCACAGGCCAGCGCGAGTTCCAGCCCTGCTCCGAGGCAGAGCCCGTCGATCACCGCCACGCTCGGCCAGGGGCGCGACGAGAGCCGCGCGAGGAGCGACCGCGCCTCGGCGCACTGCCGCACGATGGCCTCCAGCGACTTCGACCGCAGGCGCGTCAGCCGGCCGACGTCCGCCCCAACGCAAAATACCCCGGGCCGATCCGACGAAAGAATCAGTCCGGCGGGCTCCGGCCCGGAATCGAGGTCGTCGAGCGCGGCCGCCAGCTCGGCCAACACCTGATCCGTGAGCGTGTTTTTGCCGCGATCGGGTACGAAAAGCCGCAATCCGACCACGCCGTCAGCCAGCCATTCGACGGCCAGCGTGCGGTATTCCCTGCCGGTGGGAGTCATGGCGGCTTTCCGGGGGCCGTTGCCGGCCCCTTTCGCTTGCCGGGGCGACGAAAACGGGTAGTGTATCGAGACTTTCTGAAAGGAGTCGCGCGTGTCCAAAACGCTCTTGTCGCCGATGAACAGCCGCGTCGGCATGGCGGCCGTATGGTTCGTGCTCGTGGCCGTGGCCGTGATCGGACGGTTGTGGCAGCCCACCTGGCAGGGGCAGCCGCTCTGGAACGCCACTCCGCTGGCCGGCGTGGCCTTGGCCGCCGGGGCCGTATTCGGCCGCACACTGCTGGCCGCTTCGGTGCCGGTGGCGGCGCTTGCGATCAGCAATGCCGCGCTGCCCTCCTACGGCTCGTGGGCGATGGCGGCCGTGGTCTTCGCCGCCACGGCGTGGCCGGTGCTGCTCGCTCAATTCGTGGGTTCCGGCCGCTGGATGGCCGTGCTCGGCGGTGCCCTGGCCAGTTCGCTCGTCTTTTTTCTGACGACGAATTTCGCCTGCTGGGCCCTCACCGACATGTACCCCCACACGGCGGCCGGCCTGGGGCAGTGTTTCGCAGCGGCGCTCCCGTTTTATCGATGGATGCCGGTCGGCGACCTTGCCTGGACGGCCGTGATCTTCGGCGCCCTGAAGGGCGTATCGGCACGGTGGTCTGCGGCCTGCCGCTTGACTGCGCCGGAAACCACCTGACAATCGCTTTCGTTTGATGGCCGGCTTCCGGCCCCGCCGCGGGAATGGCGGAATTGGCAGACGCGCCAGGTTGAGGGCCTGGTGGTAGTAATACCGTGCAGGTTCAAGTCCTGTTTCCCGCACTTTCGCCCCGACGAGTTCCATGTCTTCCGAAGATGCCACGCCCGACGCGGGCGATAAGCAGCAGGCCGCCGCTCCGCGACGGGTTCCGATCGGCTCGCAGCGGCCGGGGGTGAAACCTCCGTCGCTGGGGCCGAAGGTGGAATACGTCACGCCTCCACCGGCCCCGGATCAACCACCTCCCGGAGCAGCGCCAAAGCCGGTGGCGCCGCAGAAACAGTCGGCGGCTGCCGCCCCTCGGCCGGCCGGCCGGGTGGCCGTGCCGAACGTGCGGGCTGGTCTCGACGAGGATCTCGAAGCTGATTTTGCCGCCGCCCTCGCGGGAGTGTCCCTCGATGACCTGCTCGAGAAGACCGTGCCGGCGCAGGCCGAGCGGCCGCTGGAGCCGGGCCAGAGGATCACGGGGACGGTGATCGCCATCGGGCCCGACACGGCGTTCATCGATCTTGGCGGGCGACGCCAGGGCGCCATGAAGCTTGCCGGCATGCTCGAGGCGGGCGAAGAAATTCCCGTCATCGGCCAGACGATCGACGTCGGCATCGGCAGCCGCAACGACGAAGACGGTCTCTACGACGTGGCTCCCGCCAACCGGGCCGTGGCCGTCGAGGACTGGTCCCAGCTTGATGTGGGAATGATCGTCGAGGCCCGCGTGACCGGCACCAACAAGGGCGGCCTTGAATGCGAGGTGGGTGGCCTGCGCGGCTTCATGCCCGCCGGCGCCGTGAGCCCGTGGCGGGTGGAAAACCTCGAGGAGATGGTGGGGCAGACGCTCGAGAGCCTGGTCACCGAACTCGTGCCGGCCGCGCGACGGCTGGTGCTTTCGCGGCGGGCGGTGATCGAGCGGCAGGCGGCCGACGCGCGGTCGAAGATGCTCGAGACGCTCGACGTGGGCGACCAGCTCGACGGCATCGTGCGGAGCGTCCGCGACTTCGGCGCGTTCGTCGATATCGGCAACGGCGTCGAGGGGCTGGTGCACGTCAGCCAATTGTCGTGGGAACGCGTGGCCAACCCGGCCGACGTGATGCAGCCCGGGCAGCAGGTGCGCGTGGTCGTGAAAAAGATCGACCGGCAGACCGGCAAGATCGCCCTCTCGGCACGCGATCTCATCGAGAGCCCATGGGCACGGGCGGCAGACAAATATCACCTCGGAGCCACGGTGAAGGGCACCGTGAGTCGGATCGCCGACTTCGGCGCGTTCGTGCGACTGGAGCCGGGCGTGGAAGGGCTCGTGCACGTGTCGGAGCTTGCCTCCCGACGGGTGCGCAGTGTCGCCGACGTCGTGAAGGAAGGCCAGCAGGTCGAATGCCGCGTGCTGTCGGTCGATCCCGACGGGCAGCGGATGTCGCTGTCGATCAAGGCGCTCGAGGCCAAGCCTGCGGTCGCGGAGGAGGCTGGCGCGCCCGAGGAGCCGGCGGAAGAGCCCGCGCCCGTCAAGAAGAAGCGAGCCGCACCCCTCAAGGGCGGTCTGGGCGGCGGCTCGGCCGGCGATCGCTTTGGGCTCACGTGGTGAGTTCGGCAGCAGCGTCGGGGAGGGGTTGCCCATGCCCCCGAGCCGCCGATAACCAGATGCTGACCCGCCCTACTTCTGTCGTGCCA
>CAZONY010000086.1:0-2506 GCA_964581215.1 uncultured Chitinophagaceae bacterium
CCGGCCCGGCTCTCGGCGTCGAGCTCCACCACCTTCTTCAGGAGGTCGATCGCGCCGCGCTGCGACGGTAGGAGCAAGAGATGCTCGGCGAGCTGGAGCTGCACGACCGGGTTCGCCGGGGCGGCGTCCGCCGCGGGTCGCAGCACGGCCTCGCCGGCCTCCCACTCGCGGGCCTTCGCCAGCTGCGACTGCACCTCCTCGAGCGAACAATCTCCGCGGAAGCCGCCGATCTCGGCCCCCTGCTTGGAAATGAACCGCACGTCGGGGATCCCGTGGGTGGCGTTCCACTCGGAACGCAGCTTCTTCCCCTCCTCCGTGTCGATGTCGATCATCACGAACCGGAAGCCCTCGAAGACCTCGGCGAAGGGGCGCGTGGCGAACTTTTGCTTCAGGTGCTGGCACGGCCCGCACCACGACGCGGTGAAAAGCAGCACGACCGGCCGGGGCTCCCGATCCGGCGCGGCCACAAGAGCCGCCGCGAGGTCGGAGCTCCACTCCGGGAGCGCTGCGGCGGCCTCGTCCGCGGCTGCCGTCGGTGCCTCGGCGGAGAGCCCGGCCGGGGCCGAGACGAGCAGGGCGAGAAGAACGAGCGGGGATCGGACGGCGGGCTTCATGGCGGGGCCTCGGGAGTGGGTGGTGATGAGTATGGGCCCATCGACGGCAGCGAACCCGTGTCCCCAGCCATGCCGATTCGGACTACACTAATGCGGAAGGCTGATTCTAGAAGCTGGTTCCCTCCCACGAGGCTCGTCCCGATGCCATTGCTGCCCGCCAGCGCCGGTTTGCTCCTTGCACTCTTCGCCATGGCCGCGACCGCAGCCGAACCGGCGGCGGCCGGCGGCGGCCTGGCGGCCACGCTGGCCGCCGAGGACCGCGCCGCACTCGTCGCCGAGGTGGCCCACGCGGGCGATGCCTGGGAAGGATCGAACCTCTTCCACACGCGCCACCTCACCTGCACACAGTGCCACGTCGCCGGCGCGGGAGACTCGCCCCTCGGGCCCAACCTGGCCGCCATGCCGGAGGGCGTGCCGCGGGATCGGCTCGTGGACCACATCATCGAGTCGCTCCTCGACCCCTCGGCCTCGATCCGCCCCGCCTACCGCGGCGTCACGATCCTCACCGACGACGGCCGCAGCCTGTCGGGCATCGTGGCCCGCGAGACCGACTCGGAACTCGTTCTCCGCGATGCCGCGGCCGGCGGCCGCGAGACCGTCGTGCCCAAGGATGCGATCGACGAACGCGTGGCGGCGCAGACCTCGCTCATGCCGGCCGGGCTCGTCAATCTGCTCGCCGACCGCAAGCAGTTCGTGAACCTCGTGCGATTCCTGGCGGAGGTGGCCGAGGGCGGCCCCGACCACGCGGCGAAGCTCGCCCCCGATCCCAACGTCTTCGTGCAGCAGGCCCTCCCCGCCTACGAGGCCGACATCGACCACGCCGGCTTCCTGCGCGACTGGGAGGATCCTGCCAAGGCGAAGGCCGCGTTCGACCGCGGCGGCACGATCTACGCCCGCGTCTGCGCCAACTGCCACGGCACGCTCGACGCGCCGGGATCCCTGCCCACGGCGCTACGGTTTGCGGAGGGGAAGTTCAAGGCTGGCGGCGATCCCCACGGCATGTATCGCACGCTCACCCACGGGGCCGGCCTCATGGTGGCCCAGGGCTGGATGGTGCCGAGCCAGAAATACGATGTCATTCATTACGTGCGCGAGACCTTCCTCAAGGATCGCAACCGCGACTTCTACACCGCGATCACGCCCGAGTACCTCGCGTCGCTGCCCGCGGGCAAGAGCCGCGGCCCCGAGCCCTCCACCATCGAACCCTGGCGGATGCACGATTACGGCCCCTTCCTCGCCGGCACGTTCGAGGTCGGGCAAGGGGGCGGCAACGTGGCCCGGAAAGGGCTCGCGGTGCGGCTCGACCCGGGCCCCGGCGGTGTGGCCCGCGGCCATGCCTGGATCCTCTACGAGCTCGACACGCTGCGGGCCGCGGCCTTCTGGACTGGGGAGAAGTTCATCGACTGGTCCGGCATCAATTTCGACGGGCGGCACGGGGCCCATCCACGCGTCGTCGGCGACGTGCAGGCGGCGCTGCCGACCATGCCGGGCTGGGCGGCGCCCGGCACGGAATCGTTCGTTGATCCGCGGCCGATGGGGCGGGACAAGAAGCCCTACGGCCCCCTGCCCCGGGAGCACGCCCGCTTCCGTGCGGTGCACCACGCGACCGCGCCGGGCAGCACCCCGGCCGCGCCGCGGTCGGCCGTCGTCCTCGACTACCTCGCGGGTGACGCGCCGGTGCTCGAATCCCCGGGCCTCGCTGCGCCGCTCGACGTGGATGGCCGCTCGATTCCCGTCCTGACGCGGGCCCTCTCGCTCGGGAAACGTCCGCGGCCGCTCGTACTGCGGCTCGCCGCCACGCCGGCGGCGGCGGCGATCGTGGGGCCACGGCCCGCCGCTGGCGACGCGTCGCTACCGCGGATCGAGGCCCGCGAAGGCCACGTCGATCTGGT
>CAZONY010000086.1:2590-9257 GCA_964581215.1 uncultured Chitinophagaceae bacterium
CTCGGCACACGCCGCCGCCCTGCCGCCGCCGGCGACGCCGCGGTCGCTCGTGGGCCGCCCTGCCCCGCCGCTCTGGGCCACGCCCGTCGAGACGGCCATCACTCCGGGCCGCGATGCCGGCCCCTTCGCGGTGGATGCGTTCGCACCTCCAGACCCCAATCCCTGGAACGCCCAGGTGCGATTCTCGGGCATCGACTTCACCGGCCCCGACGAGGCCGTGCTCTGCGAGTGGGATGGCGACGTGTGGACCGTCCGCGGGATCGCCGCGCCGAGCGGCCGGGTGACCTGGCGGCGGATCGCATCGGGGCTCTTTCAGCCGCTGGGCGTGAAGCTGATCGGCGGCGCGATTCATGTCGGCTGCCGCGACCGGATCGTGAAGCTCGTGGATCTCGACGGCGACGGCATGACCGACCGCTACGACACGTTCAACGACGACCACCAGGTGACGGAACACTTCCACGAATTCGCGATGGGCCTGGAAACCGACCAGGACGGCAACGTCTACTACGCGAAGAGCGGCTGCCACGGGCTGCGTGCGGCGGTGCCCCACCACGGCACGCTCCTCAAGGTCTCCCGCGACGGCTCGACGACCGAGATCGTGGCCACGGGCTTTCGCGCGGCCAACGGCATCTGCGTGGACGACGACGGCAGCTTCTGGGTGACCGATCAGGAGGGCTTCTGGTGCCCGAAGAACCGCATCAACCACGTGCGGCCCGGCGGCTTCTACGGCAATCTTTGGGGCTGGACCGACGTGACCGACACGAGTGACTCCGCAATGGAGCCACCGGCGTTCTGGATCACCAACGCCTTCGACCGGTCGCCGGCCGAACTCGTCCGGGTCGCGAGCCCGCGGTGGGCTCCGCTCACCGGGGGCCTGCTCGAACTCTCCTACGGCATGGGACGGATTCATCTCGTGCTCACGGAGGCCGCTCCCGCGCGGCCGGGCGCCCTGCAGGGGGGCATGGTCGCGCTCCCGATCCCCGATCTCCCCACGGGGGTGATGCGAGGAAGATTCCATGCGACCGACGGCCAGCTCTATGCCTGCGGCCTCTACGCCTGGGCCGGCAACCGCACGCAGCCCGGCGGATTCTTCCGCGTGCGGCGGACGGAGCGGCCGGTGACGATTCCCGTCTCGCTCCACGCCGAGCCGGGCAGCCTCACGCTCACGTTCGCGGAGCCGCTCGACAAGGCCGCCGCGGCCTCGGCCGCGGCCTGGACGGTGAAGACCTGGGCCCTCGAGCGTTCGCAGCGGTACGGCTCGAAGCACCTCGACGAGCAGACCCGCCCGGTCGAGGCCGCGGAGGTTTCCAGTGACGGCCGGCAGGTCACGCTCCGGGTGCCGGACTTCGCCGCCACCTGGTGCTATTCGATCGACTGGAATATCGCGGCCGCCGACGGCGCGGCCGTCCGCGGGTCGCTCCACGGCACGATGCACTGATCCCGTCGGCCGGCTGCGGGCTGACCATGCTGCCCCGCCTGCTCAGGGCTTCGCTTGCGATGCGGCCGATGCGGCCGCCGCCAGCACGGCCGGCGGCACCTGCGCCTCCTCCAGCCACAGGCTCACGTGCCCGTTGGGCGGCACGGGCTTGCCGTCGTATTCGTCGCGGGGCCCGAAGTACGTCGTCGTGTTGTTGAAGTGGGTGTAACGCAGGAAGTTGATGACGGCGATCGTGACCTTGCCTCCCTTGAACTCCGGCAGGCAGTCGCCGGAGACGTAGCCGCCGCGGATGCCGGTGTTCCGGAAGAAGCCGCCGTTGACCTGCGTCAGGGGCTTGCCGTTGACGTAGATCGCGAAGCCTTCGCCGGAGCGGTCGCAGCCGGCGCCCCCGAGGACGATCCGGTAGACGTGCCCGGGCTTGGCGGGCGGCAGGTCGAACGTCTGCCGCATGAGCAGCACCTCCTTCTCCCAGAGCGTCGCCGGGGGCTCGCAGCAGCCGCACAGCGGCCCGTTGCAGCTGGGCCGCCGGGCCTCGAGTTTGCCATCCCACGTGCCGAACGGCGCGGCGCCCTGCTTCCAGCCCGCCTTGGCGGGGTCAAAGTCGGGGGCAAACCAGTTCTCCATGCCGGCCGGGAAGGTGATCGGGCGGTAGCGGTTGCTCTTCGCCAGATCCTGCGTCTCCGGCGGATCGAAGCTGAAGTACTGCCACGTGGCGGTCTTCATGCCGGGGACGACGGTCTTCCAGCCGTAGTCCGTGATGCCGGCCGCCTCGTAGTAGCTCATCAGTGTGTCGAGCTGGCTGTCGATCCCGACGTCCACGCGCGCGGGCTTCTCGCCCTTCAGGATCGCCTTCAGTTCCAGCCCGGGCAGGCTGCGGCTGTTGGCGCCGAACGCGGTCGCCAGGAACTCCGGGATCAGCTTGTCGAGAATGATCGGCCGCACCGCGGGGCCAAGCTGCCGGCACTCCTCCGGCGTCGGCTGGCCCGTCACCACGGCGTCGGAGTAGATCGTCGCCACGTCCGGGTCGCGGTCCGGCGCGGCGGGCAGGACGAGCTTGTCGGCCTTGCCGCCCCGCAGCGCCACCATCGCGCGGCCGAGCGCATCGCCGGTCAGCGCATAAGTCTCGGCGTTGTGGTTGTAGTGGTAGTCCTGGTTCACCGGCGAATCCCCGGGAGACCGCCAGAAGCCGCGGGTGTCGATGCTGGCCACCGTGCCGGCAAACTCGGGATGCTGCTGCGGATCGCCGACGGCCATCTGCGCCTCCCACACGCCCTTCCAGGGGCCGTCCATCAGCTTGTCGCCGTGAAAGCCGACCGTGGCGATCACCGCCCGCATGTCGGGGGCCTTGAACTCCTTGCGCAGGTCCTGGATCAGGTTGACGAGGTTCTTCTCGTAGGCCTCCTTCGTGGACCCTGAATCCTTGTGCCCCTGCCACCAGACGAATCCGGCGATTTCGTAGCCCTGCCCCTGGTAGCCGGGCACGACGTCGGCGATGTTGTCGAGCACCCTGCGGACGCCCTCGATCATGAGGCGGTATTCGAGCCCCTCCCATTCACTGGCCGAATCGGTGCGGCCGCTGGAGGGAGGACGGAAGTCCCAGTTCAGCGACCGGTTGCCGATCGACGACTCGATGAGCAGCACCGGCTCATCGTGATAGGTTCCCATCACGAAGCCGAAGGGCACCTCCGGGCCGATGGTGCGACCGCCGTTGGAGGTGGCGCTCAAGGGGCCGCCGCTGCCGAGAGGCTCCTTCGAGAGCCGCACGTCGCGGTAGATGACGTCGTTGCGGACCGTCCACGCGCCCGCGTCGTCGGCAAACCACGGAAACTTGCCCGCGGCGATGCACGTCTTCAGGTCGCCCGCGCCCTTGAGATCGACCTGCTCCAGCCAGAACGCCGCGGAGCCCCCCTCGGGATTCGGGAGGCCGCCGATCGGGTAGCGCTTGCCGCGTTCGAGGGCGACCTTCGTGAACACGGCCTGCGCGCCGGGATCCCGACGATAGACCTCCTTGCCGTCCAGCGTGACGACGGCCGGCGTGCCATCCTTGTGTACGGCATGGACGAGGTAGTTGCCGGTCGCCGGCACCTCGATGAACGTCCCGTTTCCGGGAGCGGCGCCGTCGGCTGCCGACCGGTGGACCTTCAGCGGCAGCACCGCCGCGTTGCCGATCGGCATCCGGCCGGGGCGGATCGCCGGATCAGGCGTGAGGAAGATGCTCGGGTAGACGGCCCGGGCTCCTTCGAGCAGGCCGAAGCCGACCATGTTCGACTGCCCGGCCAGCACGTAGACCTGCACCTTCTTCGTCATGTCGCCGGGCCTGCCGTCCGGCCGGGGCAGCGTGGCGGGCACGGCCGCGCCGGAGCCGGCCGGCTCGTCGGGATACCTCACCGCCGTCTTTTGGGCGGCGAGTTCGGCCTCCAGCCGCGTCCTGCGGGGTGTGTCGGCGGCGAGGTTCTTCACCTCGTAGGGGTCGGCCACGAGATCGAAGACCTCGGTCCACTCCGGATGCCCCGGATACGTGACGAGTTTCTCGCGTTCCGTGCGGACGCCGACGAGCGTGGGCGTGTCGCCGGCGCTGCGAATCTTGAAATACTCGAAGAGGAACGACTTCCGCCAGTCGGCGGGCCGCTCGCCGGCCGCCAGCGGCTTCCAGCTGCGGCCCTGCATCTCAGCCGGCACGGCCACGCCGGCGAGGTCGAGGAACGTGGGCGCGAGGTCGATGTTGAGCACCATCTCGTCCACGGTGCGGCCCTTGCCGAACAATCGCGGATAGCGGACGAGCATCGGGATGCGGAGCGATTCGTCGTAGGCCGACCGCTTGTCGCCGAGGCAGTGCTCGCCGAGGTAGTAGCCGTTGTCGCTCGTGTAGACGACGACGGTGTCATCCGCGAGGCCGAGCTCGTCGAGCGTGCCGAGCAGCCGGCCGAGGTTTTCGTCGATGCCCTT
This sequence comes from uncultured Chitinophagaceae bacterium, assembly GCA_964581215.1. Classification (GTDB taxonomy): domain Bacteria; phylum Planctomycetota; class Planctomycetia; order Pirellulales; family UBA1268; genus CACORA01. The sequence goes on from CAZONY010000086.1 coordinate 6,975, forward strand.
CAGGTGGCGGTAGTAGTCGCGGTACGACGGCTCGTCGGCAACGCCGAGATCGGGCGGCGCGCCCTCGGCGGGCGGGGCCCGCCAGATCGGCGGCTTGCCGAGGCTCGGCACGGGACGGCTCGTGTCGTCGTCGTAGAGGTTCGCGAGTCGCTCCGGCAGGTTCTCGCCACCCCGCGGACTGTGGGGGCTCTTGTAGGCCACGACCATCGCGAAGTGCCGGTCGCGGTTGGCCTTCAGAAAGTCGGTCGCGAAGGTCGTGGTGGAGTCGTCGAGCCAGCCCTTCGTGCCGACGACCTGGCCGTCGACCTCGTAGTGCCAGTTCATGTATTCGCCGTGGCCGAAGTAGCTCGCCGAGTGGTCGAAGCCGGGCCGCTGGCCCCGCTGCTCGCCCATGTGCCACTTGCCGACATAGGCCGTGCGGTAGCCCGCGTCGCGCAGCAGCGTGGCGTAGGTGACGGTGTCGAGCGGGAACGGCGTGTTGTTGTTGGTGATGCCGTTCAAGTGGTTGTAGCGGCCGGTCAGGTAGGCGGCCCGGCTCGGCGAGCAGATCGAGAGCGTGACGAACGCGTTGCGGAACCGCACCCCCTCGGCCGCGAGCCGATCCATGTGGGGCGACTCGAACCATGGGAACCGGGCCCGCTCCCCCTGCTCTCGCTGTACCACGCCGAGCGCGTCCCAGCGCTGGTCGTCGGTGATCACGAACAGGAAGTTGGGCCGGCGCGGTCCGCCCGCGGCGACCGGATCAGCGGCGCGGGACGGCGCGGCCAGGGCGACCAGAACCAGCGTGGCGACGAAGGCGATTCCCGACTTCCGGGCGCGGCGACTCATGGGAGGGCTTCTCGGGGGAAGGGTGGGCGGCACGGACGCTCGCTACACTTTACCTTCCGGGGTCGATCATGTCCGCGAGGGATTCCCTTGCCGCGGCGCCCCTCCGTTCCCGCGGGAGACCGTCACATGGGTTCCTATCGATCGCTGGGGTGTCGCGTCGCGGCGCTGGTCCTGCTCACAAGCTTCCAGGGCACCGGCTGGCCAGTCTGCGGCGCGGGGGAGCCACCGCCGGTGCCCACCGTGGCCGACGTCTCCTATGGCCCCCATCCCCGGCAGGTGATGCATTTCTGGAAGGCGCCATCCGCCACGGCTGATCGGCCCGCACCGCTTCTGTTCTACGTACATGGCGGCGGCTGGCAGGGAGGCGACCGTCTCGGCGGCCTGGCCCGGCAACTCCCGCGTTTTCTCGACGCCGGCATCTCTGTGGCGTCGGTCGAATACCGGTTCATCAGCGACGCGATGGCGGCGAAGATCGACCCGCCCGTCAGGGCGCCGCTGGAGGACGCGGCCCGCGCGCTGCAGACGGTTCGCAGCAAGGCCGCGGAATGGCAAGTCGATCCACATCGGATCGCCGGCAGCGGCGCTTCGGCCGGGGGCTGCACCTGCCTCTGGCTCGCGTTCCACGACGACATGGCCGATCCGGCGAGCGACGACCCGGTGGCCCGCCAGTCGACAAGGCTGTGCGCGGTTGCCGTCGAAGGAGCGCAGACGACGCTCGATCCCGTGCGGATGAGGGAGTGGACACCCAACAGCCGCTACGGCGGCCACGCCTTCGGCTTCATGGACTCACCCGAGGCGCGGGATGCGAGGTTCGCCGACTTCCTCGCGGCCCGCGACCGCATCCTCACCACCATCGAGCGGTATTCGCCGGAATCTCACGTCTCGGCGGACGATCCGCCGGTCTACCTCTCCTTCTGGGAGCCGCCGTCGCCGCGGGAGCCGTCGCGAGATCCGACCCACACCGCAAACTTCGGCCTGCTGCTCGCGGAGCGGCTCGACAAGGCGGGCGTGCCCTATGAACTGGCCTATCCCGGCGCGCAGGCCCCGCGCCATGCGACCGCGCTCGATTTCCTCGTCGCCGCGTTCGGCAGCGATCACTCCCGGCTGGCGGAGCTCGATGCCCTGTGGGCGGAGGTGGATCGCGCCGTGCGCGAGGGCGACTTCGAGGCCTACGCGGCCTGCTGCCATCCCGAGGGCGTACTCGTGAGCGAGCGGAAGGGCCTCTCGCAGCCGCTCTCCGCGGCGCTCGCCCGCTGGAAGGCGGAGTTCACGGCCACGCGGGAGGGCCGGATGACGGCCGACGTGGAGACACGCTTCACGCGGCGGCTTGGCGACGCGACGACGGCACACGAGTCGGGCATGTTTCGCTACACGTCTCAGCCGGAGGGCAAGGAGTCGCACACCGACTTCGTGCCCTTCGACGCCTTGCTCGTGAAGCGGGACGGCCGCTGGCTG
>CAZONY010000087.1:0-9166 GCA_964581215.1 uncultured Chitinophagaceae bacterium
ATGCACGCTCGGCATCACCCGCCACGCTGGCGAGGCAACCCACACGTTCACGACGGGCACCCCGAGCCGGGCCGCCCGACGGGCGAGTTTCGTCGTGGCGGTCGACGAATTCCGCGAGGGCTCGGGTGTAGAGTTTGCTGCGCGAGGTTTGGAGCTGGCCGCCTGTCGTCATCAATAGTCTCCTTGCCCATCGGGCAGTAGACATCGGTGCCGACTGGATCAGGATGTCCACGGCAGGCGAGCAGGCCGGGCGGTTTTAGTTCGCGGAAGGTCCGAGCACAGTGTTGATGGCTTCTGACAATGTTGCGGCTATTTGCCTGGCACCTCCAGCACTGGGCATCGCGTCGTCCGCGCCTGTCTCATGATGTGGTTTTAAACGCTGATCTGCTCCAGTACACACCACGGGTGACAGGCTGGATGCCGATGAGCGGGCAAGCCGGGAGAGTTTCTGATTGAGCAGGACGCACGTGTCTTCACTGCCCCTGACGGGAAGATTTTCCGCGACCACGATCTTCACTTTTGCATTTTTCAGGCGCAGCGCCGTGATCACCCGGCCGATGTTTGCGACGATACCGTCGGTCAAAGGTTCGGCTTCGGTTGTGCGGGCGAGGATATCCTCGGCTCCGATGTGGATCACCGCCACGTCGGGGACATTGCGTTCCAGCAGACCGGGCATGTTGTCCGCGATCCAGGCCGACCCCCTGCCCCAATGCCCTTCGTGATCCGGGTCGAATTGATAGCTGTCCGGCTCCGATGTGTCGTTATTGTGCTTGTGGCGGCTTCCCACGAAGTCGATCACACGCCCGCTGCGTCGCATCATGCCATCCAGATAGGTCCTGTAGGAAGTGCCCGAGTCGCGGCCTTCAGTGGCGGAGCCGCCGATCAGCATGATTTTCACCGGCGCGAGCGGGGCCGCTTTCATGAATTTCTCGATGACGGGGGAAATGCCTTTTTCCCATGCCTGATAGCCCTCTTTGGTGAGATGAAGGCCGTCCGTGAACAAGGCCTCCTTGATGGTGCCGTCGGGCTCGAGGAAGCTGTCCTGCAGGTTGACGAAGGCCACCTCGTTGCCATCAAGGGCGAGGCTGGCGTTGATCGCGTTGACACGCTGGCATTTCTCCCACTTAACGCGATCGGCGACCGGCAGCAATGCCATCATGATCACGCGGGTGTGCGGCAGCCTGCGGCGGAACACCTGGGCGATCGCCCTTTGGCCATCGGCGATGTCCTCGGGCGGGCAGTCTTCGCCCAAGCCCCACTTCTCCCTGCCCCCGGCGCTTTGCGACACGCCGAAGTTGTTGATGCCACACAGGATCACCGCGACTTGCGGATGCCGGCCCTCGGGGAAATCAAGATTGCCGCGGGTCACGCGGTGAAGCATGACCGGAGTGATGTCGCCCGAGTTGCCCATGTTGATGGGGTGATAGTCTTTGAATTGACCCTCCCAAATCTCCCGCCCGGTGGCGGGGCCGAGCGACCATGACCAGGTGATCGAATCGCCGAAGAAGACAAGCCGGGTGTTGTGTGCCGCAGCCACCTCACGGTTGACCCGTTGAAACTCGCTGTTCCAGTAATCATCCAGCACGACGGATGGCAGCGTGGTGCTCGGAGACAGCGGTATCTCGTCCCAGAAGGTATCCGCGGCTTGCAGTGCAGAGACAAGCAGCGTGGTGACAAGCAACGAGTAAATCAGCAGCGCTCTTTTCATCGCCGTTGTGCTTTCTGCAACTGCCGGCCTATTTGTTCTGGGCGTCGAGAAGCGACTGGGCTTCGAAAATCCGCCGTTCCAGGTCGGCGGCCTTCAGCGCCTTGCGGAGTTCTTCGATTTCTCCGCCATTCACCAGCCCCGGGACGGCCGATTTTTTCCCGGTGTAGTTTTCGTACATGTCGGCGACTGTCCACGTGTCACTGCGCTGCGTCCCCAGGGGAATATCCTTGATGTACACCATGCGGAGATTCCCCATGGGATTGCGGCCCCAGGCAAACCGGAAGTGAACGGGCTCGGGCACGAGAGGGTGGCTCAAGACCAGGCTCTTCGTGTTGTACTGGGGTTTCCCGTTATCGCCTTTGCCGGTTACCGGATATTCAGCTCGAGCAGGCTGGAATTTTCCATCCTTCCCCGCGATCGAGAACCCTGCGATCGCCTGACTGTCCACCGATGACACATCGGAGTCAAAGGTCAGGACGAGGGTACTGTCCTTTGTCTCCATTTTCGTAATCACGGACGGCTTCCAGTGCACGGAGTTGATTCCGTACTGCGTGGCCATGGCCCACCGCGCGATCCGCTCAGCCGCAGGGATCTTCAGTTCCGGGTGCCACCACGCCCTCCGGAGGTCGTAACTGCTGGCATACCCGATGTTCTTGTCGCCTGCCTTTGTCAGATCGACAAAGGTCTTGTAATGGGCTTCGCGGACATAAATCCCGAAGTCCATCATGCATTCCAGGTAGTTGTCCAACGTCTGCGGCGTCGTGTCGGTGCATAGAGAAATGATGCCGAACGGCATGCTGGCATCATGGAATGCGGCTCGCCACGAGGCGATCATCTTCGGGAACACCTGATAGTAGAAAGTCTCCGCATCCGGTCGGGCATTGTTGTAACCCTGATGCCACACCGCCCCCTTGACCGCCAGCCCCGCAATGGGAGCAATGATGCTCGCATAACAGTTGCCGGGATAATTCTGGTTGTCGATGGGGCCACCTCCGGCTTGGATGGAGTGTTTGTCCCAGTGGGCCATGAGCGCCCGAACAACATCGCTCTCCATCGATGTGACGACCGAGAGCGGAGTCCATGATTCGACCGGTGTTCCCCAGTAGGAGGCATCGATCACCCCGATCGGGATTTGCGATGCCATGTGAATCCGCCGCGCGAATATGTATCCGATCCCGGAAAACGAGGGAACGGTTTGGGGCGAGCAGATGTCCCAATCGCCATCGGGTTGCTTGTCTTTTTGGCGGCGTGGGAAGTCTCTCTTCTCTTTGTGGTCAATGACGGCGGGAACGGTCAGGAGCCTGATCTTGGGGAAGTTCGCACTGGCAATTTCCATATGCCCCCCTTCAAGATTCACAAGGGGCTCCTGCATGTTGCTCTGCCCACCCATCACCCACACATCACCGATGAGAATGTTGTCGAGCGCGATGGTCGCATCCTTCCCCTCGATCGTCATCTGCAGCGGTTCCGCCGTCGCGGGCATGGCTGGAAAAACCACCCTCCATGCCCCGTCTCCGCCAGCCTTCGCGGTCTGTGTCTGCCCGGAAAAAGATACGGTCACATCTTCGCCCGGAACCGCCCACCCCCACATCGCGATGGGCTTCTCGCGCTGAAGCACCATGTTCGATTGAAACAGGCTATGCAGGCGGAGTCCTTCGGCAATCGCCGGAACGACCGGCGGTACCTTTCCGGACTCTTGCTGCGCCGTCGCTGCCGAGAATGTCACCGCCGCCGACAGCAAGGCAATCAGTGAGCGTGAGCAAGTCTTCATGCGTGTCGTTGTGTTGCGTGGATAAGGCATTGACGACACTCACTTCTCGATCGGCACCTCGCAGAAGGTCAGCGCGGCGAGGCCGTTCGCGCCCTTGAGCAGGGTCTCCTGACTCCACGAGGTCTCTTTGATGTAGGTGATCTTCCGCGCCGCGGACGCTTCCTTGAGCGTGAGCGTGAGCACGTTGCCGGTGACACTGCCGGAGGCGACCTTGTCTTTCTCTCCGTCGAGGTAGAACTGGCCGGCCAAGGCGTCGGCCCAGACCACCGGCTGATCAAACTCGAGGGCGATCGTGCGCTCGGTGGCATAGGTGGCTTTGCGGAGATTGGGCGCGGTGACGGTCGTGGTCGGACTGAGGCCGTAGTGGTCGCGTTCGATGATCGGCAAAACCATCCGCGCGAACTCCGCCCAACCCTCCAGGGGATAGTGGCAGCCGCCCGGTGGCCGCACACCCAGCGTGGAGAGAATGCTCATGTTCGAAAAGAGATACGGCAACGTGCGCTGCTTCTCGCGCAGGCGGTCGCCAGAGCCCTCGCCCCCACCCATCGCGCATGCGTTCGGCCAGATTTGAAACATGTAGTAGTTTTTCACATTGGGGAAGTCGCGCTTCCAGCCGGCGGCCATCTCGATGAAGAACGGCTGATAGGTCTCCCAGCCATACCCGCCGGAGGGACCGGCCGCGCCTTGGTCGTTCTCGCCCTGGTGCCAGATGATGCCGCGGATGCCATGCGTCAGCTTGGCCTGTCGCACCCGCCAGAGCATGCGACCATACATGGTGCTCAGGTCCGTGGGGTTGGCCTCATTCCGCTGATGCTCATCGATACGGCTTCCACCGACAGCGGCCTGGAGGATGAAGATCGGAACCTTCTGGCGTTCGAGCAGCTGCTTCGCCAGCGCCATGCCCCACCACCCGAGCTCGGCCTTCTCGCCCTTGCCAGCCTTCCAGACAGGATAGCACCACGGATTGACGCCTTTCTTCTGAAATTCATTCTGAAACCACTTGGTCCCGTCGCCCCTTCCAGTAGGACCTCCATAACTGCGAATCCATCGATTCGTCTCCGGCGGGGATTGCTCATGGGTGTCTGTCGCCAGGGCGTTGGATTGTCCATCGATCAGGAAGGCATCGCCACAGACCAGATCATTCACCGTCTCCAGAATCTTTTCCTGTCCCGCCGTCTGTGTGCCGAATTCAACCTTGTATTGGATCAGGCCCGGCTTGAGTTTCAGCGTGAAGGCATAGCTCTTGTCGGCTGCAGGTGTTGCCGTTTCGGTTTTGACAAGCTTGTCATCCGCATACAGCTTCACGAAGACTTTCTCCGCTGCTTCACTCAGCGCGCCGTTGTAATGGAGCGTGCCTTCGTTCTTGTCATCGCGGGAGTAGAACTGGCCGTCCACCGGCCTTTCGTCCTTCTCCGGAATGCGCTGCACCCAGGCGTCGCTCTTTGGCTCCGTGACCTGAATCGTGACGGACCGCGTGACAGCCTGACCGCCGTTGCTCACCGTGGCAGTCACCGTGAGAAGCCCGCTGTTTTGCGACCGCAGCAGCCGCAGCTTGCCGGGCGTCACTTCCTTGATGACTGCGAACGGCCCGGCGGTCCACTCGAACCCGAGCTCGGCCGCGTTCGCGGCCTGCATCGCCGCGAGATTCTTGATCTGCGGCACCACCTCGATGGTCGACCGTCCATCCCATTGTGATGGTGCCTCCAGGGCGAAGACCGGCTCCGGAATGGTCTCCTTGATCGTGATGGCGATGTCCTTGCTCTTCACTTTGTCGGCATAGACGGCCTTGAATCGCAGTGAGGCCGTGGCGTCGCCGGTCACACGACCGGCGTCGAAGGCGAAGCGGAAGCGGTCGGTGGCGACGACCTCCTCATGGTCGCCGCGTTTGAGGATCCAATACAGTTTCTCCGCGCCGCCGGCCTTGCCGATGAACTCCGTACTCAGACCTTCCTTCACGACGGTGCTCTCCGGTGAGACGCTGAATTCGGTGCCGGGCTGCACGAGTGGCCCCACCAACGTTTGCAGGGGTTTCTGGTTCTCGTATTGCAAGCGGACCCACTCGGCGGGGCGTGTCACGTTGGAGATACGGACTTCATCGATGTCGCCCACAAAGGTGTAGTTGCCATACCAGCCGCCGATCCAGAATCGCGACGGACTCTTGACGGCCAATGGCCCACCGTCCTTCGTGTTCGAACCGGCCAGGGTGCCATTCACATACACGAGCGACTCGTTCTCCTGATACGTGTGGACCACGTGCGTCCATTCACCCAGGGCGATGCGCCCCTTGCTGCCCACGCTGCCGCGGGAGAAATAGCAATCCACGCCGATGCGCGGCGGACTGGAGAACGCCATCACGACTTTGCCCTGCGCCTGTTCGTTCCCCCAGCCCACGATCGTGCTGTTTGGTGTCGAACTGCGGAACCACGCCTCGGAAGAATGCGGGCTCGCTCCCACTGGAAAAGTGGCGATCATGTCTCCGCCAGTCACGCCGGCCTTGCCCGGAAAGTGCCGGGCCCCGCCGACAATGCCGGCTGTCGCCTCGGTGCCCGTGTCCTTGACATCCAAGGTGCCGACTTCGTCCTTCGTCGCATCGCCAAGGTGAAAGACACTCAGATAGCCATTCGATTTGTTGAATACCGCCTTGCCATTCGACTCGCTCGTGGCGTCCGCCTTGCCCCAGTGGAGCTTGATCTCTTGCCGCGTGTTGCCCTGGATGACCGGAATGCGCACCCACATGCCGGCGGTGCCGCCGACCGGATCCCACTCCTCGATCTGATAGGCCAGCGGTTCGCCGGCGCTGGTGGAGAACCGCAGGTCGGCCCCGTCCGCCTTGGCCTGGCTGAAGTCGAAGAAGTCCTTGTGCAGACGCACCAAAAGCGGGAAATCCTTCACCGCCGCCGACGCCGGCAGGTCGGCTCCTTCCGGTGTCGTGAGGATGAACATCGACCCCGAGTGCCTCCAGCCAGGGTATTGCGCGGCGACCTCCGTCGGGAATGCCGCGAGCAGTGCTGCAACAAGGCACAAAGATGGGAGCAGAGTGTTTTTCATGGGGCGACGATTCGTCGGGTTTATTTCTTGGATGCTGACGTGACGCTGCGGAGTGGGGGATGATCTTTCGCGGCTTCGATCGCCTTGATGGCCTCCTCCACGGCGCCGACCCGCTGGTTGTTGAGATCGCCACCGGGAAACTCCCGTCGCTCGACGTCGGCGTTGAAGCTGGCAATCAGCTCCTTGAGCGCCGGGATTTGCGGTTTGGCGGCGGATCCGTAGCCGGTGATCATTTTCATGATCTCGCCCGTGCGGCTTTGGCTGCCATGCCCGCCCTGGGTTTTCGCCAGGCCGACCGCCGCAGCGATGCCTTCTTCAAAGTGATACTTGGTGAGCGCCTTCAAGCCCGCCATGCGGATCACGTTGTTGAACATCGTGTCCGCCGGGCTCGGGCTCTCGACAGCGGCGAGGATGACCGGCGCGAGGGCGACGACATCCTCCTCGCTGAGCTGGTTCTGGAAGCAATGCTCGAGCGTGGCGCGGGCCATGCCATCCGGGTTGGTGGATACCGCGCGAATGGCTTGGTTGCGCAGCGTGGGATTCACCGTTTTGAGTTCCTCCCGCAGCGGACCACCAAACACGGCCTTCGCCAGCTCGCCGTGCGCGAACTGCACGGGGTCGTCCCAGCGGATCGGCCACGAGGGCTCCGCAGTCGCCACGAGCGCCTCGAGGATGCTCGTGATGGCCGGCTTGGCGGTGCCGCCCATCTTGCGGATGGCCTCGGCCGCCTTGTAGCGCACCCAGCGGTCGGAGTGGGCGAGCTGCTTCACCAACACCGGCAAAGCCTCCGGCACATTGAGCAGGCCGAGCGTCTCGCACGCTCCCTGGATGCGGTGCGGGTCGGTGCCATCGGCGAGCGCGACGAGCGCCGGGATCATGGTCTTGCTTGCCGGCCGTTTGGCCAGTTCCTCCGCCGCCCAGCTGCGGACGATGGGCGACCAGTTGCCGAAGGCCTCCACCAGTTGGTCGGGGGTCATTTCCCGACGGTCCAGATCAAAGTGGCCGGCGGCGACAGCGGCGGCTGCCTCCGTCGAGTCCAGCCAGCCCGCGGGATCGGCATCGCGGCCGGTGATGACCAGCGTGCGCAACGGCAGCGCGTAGGTGAGCACGTAGGTGGCCGCGGGACTCACCCCGGCGTAACTACTGTTGCCAAAGTAGGTGTCGTCATCGGTTTTGCCGGGGCCGTATTGCTCGCCGCCGTCGTAGGTGAACGAGCCATCCGAGCGGCGGACCAGATCGAGATGCCACGAGCAGTTGTCGAAAAACCCGGCTGCCGCCTCGGGGCCGCCGACGGCCGCACCGAGAGCACTCCAGAGATAGCTGAAGCCCTGGCCCGTGTGGCCATATTCGCGACTCGGGTAGCCAGCTGCGGCCATGCGGGCGAAAAACTCCGTCTCCCGTGGCTTGTCGCCGATCGCGGAAAACATCACCGCGGTGACGGAGTTCTTGCCGTTGTTCTCGTGGTAGGGCCAGGGGGCGTGTTCGCCGTAGGGAATGGAGCCCTTGTCGGTGAAGTAGCCGAAAAACCCGGCGGCACGGGCGATGGCCCGATCGATTTCCGGGTTCTTCACGCCGCATTTTTTCGCCACCACGATGGCCAGATTGGCCGGCAGCCCGGCGCTGTTCACAGGACCATAGGGCGGCACGGAGCCGTTGAAGTCGCCGTCCTTGGTCAGCGCGGCGAAGCCGTGCCCGAAGGTGCCGTACATGCTCTGACCGCGGGCCAGCAGGAGCGCGAGTTTTTCGACCGCGGGCAGGATCTCCTGGTCGCGAGTGACGAGGTAATATTCGCAGAGAAACAGCAGGCGATAGCTCATGTCCCAGGTATTGCCCCAGGTGGAGCCGGCGGGCTTCTTGTCGGGATCCGGGGTTTCCTTGGCGAGAACGAGTGCCAGGTCGCGCAGCTTCGGCAGGTATTCCGGCCTGCCCGTGGCGAGCAGGGCCAAACCCCTGATGGCTCCGGTCCAGTTGGGCGGCATGGTTTCTTTCTCGAGCACCTTGATGGCAGCATCGAGAATGCGATCAGATTTTTTGCAGTTCCACGGCGCGGTGTCGCTGTAGGTGCCCAGCACGGCGAGCTTGAGCGTGAGTTCCTGAGGCTGGCCGCCGCGCGAAACCAAGAGCTTCAGCACGCCGCCCTTCGCCTCCGTTTCCGCCTCCTGAATTGCCAGGGCGAGGCTCTTGCGGGCGTCGTCGCCAAACGGTTTTCCGTTCACGCCAAGGATCACGTCATCCACGTTCACCACGCCCTCCGCCGGCGATGCTTTGCCGACATGGGTGACCAGGATCTGCCGGCTGGCGAGCGTGGTGCGACCCTGCGCGGCATCCAGATTGTCCGCCGCCCTGGTGTAGATCCAGCCGCGCAGACCGGTCGCCCCCAGGTTGTAGGTGAGCTTGCGGTCGATCGTGGGGATCACGCCGGCGGCGGTGAGATCGGGCGGCGCGGGCTGGGCGGCTGTCGCCGCACCTGCCAATGCGGACAGGCAGATCGCGGTGAAGAGGGCGTGGGGGATTCGCATGATTGCTCCGGCCGGGGGTTCGTGGTGAGGGGCTTGAAGATCGGGCTTGGAGTTCGGGGTTGGAAGGCTCAGCCCAGCTCGATCTCGTAGCCCTTGCGGTAGGGCCGGGCGAGCATGCTG
>CAZONY010000088.1:0-9092 GCA_964581215.1 uncultured Chitinophagaceae bacterium
GGACCGCGTCGATCCGGCCGCCCCGGCCGACACGATCCTCGCCGCGTACGCGCCGGAGATCGACGAACTCAAGCGGCGGGGCGGGTTTGTCACCGCCGATGTCGTCGATGTCTATCCCGACACGCCCAATCTCGACGTCATGCTGCAGAAATTCAACAAGGAGCACACCCACACCGAGGACGAGGTGCGGTTCATCCTCCAGGGCCGCGGCGTGTTCCACATCAACCCGGGGGACAGGCCCGTCTTCGGGATCGAGGTCTGGGCGGGCGACATGATCAGCGTGCCGCTGGGCACACGGCACTGGTTCGATCTCTGCACGGACCGCCGCATCCGCGCCATCCGCCTCTTTCAGGACACCAGCGGCTGGACGCCCCACTACATCGAGCAGGGAGTGCACGCCGGCTTCGAGCCGCTCTGCTTCGGCCCGGCCTGGATCGCCCCCCCGGGCAAGGTGGCGACGTGATCGTCTTCGATGGGCAGTGCATCCTGCTCGACGTCGAGGGTACGACGTCATCCATCGCGTTCGTCTACGACGTGCTCTTCGCGTTCGTGAAGGAGCACCTCGCCGAGTTCCTCGCCCATGAGCGGGGCCGGGCGGCGGTCCGCACGGCGGCCGCCCAGCTCGCGGCCGAGGCCGGTGTGGCCGACGCTTCGCTCGACGATCCCGCCGGGCTGCAACGGGTGGTGCAGGCCGCATTCGACCTGATGAACCGCGACGTGAAGAGCACGCCGCTCAAGGCCCTGCAGGGGATGATCTGGCGGGGCGGCTACGAATCGGGCCAGCTCGTGTCGCATGTCTTCGACGACGTTCCTCCGGCCCTCGCCGCCTGGGCCGATGCGGGGCTCGACGTGCGCATCTATTCCTCCGGCTCGATCGAGGCCCAGAAGCTCTTTTTCGCCCACACCGCGGCCGGGGACCTCACGCGGCATCTCCGCGGCCATTACGACACCACGTCCGGCCCGAAGCGCGAGTCCTCCAGTTACACCCGCATCGCTGCCGATATGGGCTGGGAGCCGCGACGGATTCTTTTTGTCAGCGACATCGGTGCCGAACTCGACGCGGCGCGGCAGGCCGGCATGGCGACGGCCCTGGCCGTGCGGCCCGGAAACCGGGATCCCGGAGGCCTCGGTGAGCACGACCCGATCGAATCCTTCGCCGACATCGTCACCTGATCGTGCGACCGCCATGGATGGCATGACTCCCCTCGTCGGCCCGCCCGCCCTCGGCGATATCCGCTGCGCGGCGGGTGTTTCCACGGCCGGCAATCTCCGAGAGGCGATCACTGCGGCGGTGCACGATGCCGTGGCGGAGCTGGCAGCCGGCCCCCGGGCCGATCTGGCGGTCGTCTTCGTCTCGAAGTCCTACGGCCCCGCGATCCGCGGCGTCATGGAACACCTCTCGGAGACGGTTCCGGCCCGGGTCGTGCTCGGCACGACCGTAGAGGGCCTGCTCGTCGGCGGCGTCGAGCACGAAAACGGCCCCGCCGTGGCCGTCTGGCTGGCCCGTCTTCCCGGCGCCACGCTCGTGCCGCTGGCACTCGAATACGCGCAGACGGCCGACGGCGGCTCGTTCATCGGCTGGCCCGCCGAGCTCGACGACGGCTGGCCCCCGCGGGCTTCGCTCCTGATGCTCGCCGACCCTTTCACATGCCCGATCGACCGGCTGCTCAACCGCATGGACGAAGACCACCCGGGAGTGCCGGTGGTCGGCGGCATGGCCAGCGGCGGCCATGAACCGGGCTGCAATACGCTCGTCGTCGGGTCGCAGTCATACGACTCCGGCGCGGTCGGCGTCGTGATCGGCGGCGGGGTGCGGATCAGGCCGGTGGTCTCCCAGGGCTGCCGGCCCATCGGTCGGCCGCTGGTCATCACCCGGGCCGAGGCTAACGTGATCATCGAACTCGGTGGTCGGCCGGCACTGGAACGGCTGCGGGAGATCTATGCCGATCTCGACCATGCCGACCGGGTGCTCGTCCGCACGTCGCTCCATGTCGGCCGGGTCGCCAACGAATGCCAGGATGCCTTCCAGCAAGGGGATTTTCTCGTCCGCTCGGTGGCGGGCGCCGACCCGGACTCGGGCGTGCTGGCGATCGGCGACCTCGTGAAGGCGGGCCAAACGGTGCAGTTTCACGTCCGCGATGCCGCCAGCGCCCACGACGACCTGCTGTCGCTCTTGCACCGCGAGAAGGCGAGGAACGCCCATCCCGCGGGCGCGTTGGTCTTCACGTGCAACGGTCGCGGGTCGCGGCTCTTCAGCACGCCCAGCCACGACGCGGCCTGCCTGCAGGAGGTTCTCGGGCCGCTGCCGACGGCCGGATTTTTCGCCCAAGGGGAAATCGGCCCCATCGGCAATCGCACGTTCGTGCACGGTTTCACGGCGAGCATCGCCCTCTTCGAGCCCGCCTGACCGGCCTTGACCGGGATTCCCCAGCCTGCGACTTTTCCCGGCCCGACAAGGGAGGCGTTCCGGAGGCTGTCCGCATGCGAGTGCCGATGTTCGTCGCAGCCTTGCTCCTGCTCGTCGGGAGCGGCTGTGCCCACCACAAAGCCGATCAATACGTCTACGCCCCCCCGTATGCCCCGCCGGTGTACCCTCAGCCTGCCGATCCGAATCGGGCGGTCGCCGCAGCGCCGGTCGTGGCCGGCGCTGCCGCGCCGCCGCCCGCGATCGTCGGCGGGCCATCGACTCCCGGCGGGCCGTGTGATCCCGTCATGGGAACGGGCGTGGTGCAGGGGTCGCCGTGTCCGCCGGGTGAATACGTCGTTCCCGGCAGCATGGTCGGCGGCGAGATTCCCTGTCCGCCCGGTTCGTAAGCCTGCGGTTACTGTCGCGGCGCCTCGGTGAAGTTGCCGCTGATCCGCATCTTCACCCGCCCCACGCACTTCGCGCCGGCGGGAGCGTTGGCCCGCACCACCAGCAGCCCGGTGCCCCCCGGAGCCACTTCCTTCTTTTCCCCGATCGGGAAAGGCTGCGGCCCCTGGCCCTTCGTGTAGCCGGGGGTCGTTCCCGGCGTGATGACCATGCCGATCAGCGAGCCGATCGGGGCGGCGTCGAAGACGGCCTCGCCATCCTGACTTCGATATCCCTCCGGTCCCACGCTGTCGTTGAGCAGGAGTTTGTAGGAGCCGGCCGCCTCGAGCCGCACCTTCTTTCCCTTCTCGACCAGCACCCCCGTCGAGACCCAGCCCTTCGACATGTCGAGATCCACCACATCCTGCTGGTCCTTGAAAACGGCCTCCTCGATCGCCGCGAGCCGTTCCTTGATCTGTGCCGCATCGGGCCGCATCTTGAGGATGGCCTGGAGCATCGATTTCGCCTTCTCGACATCACCCGCCTCCTCGTACGAGCCGGCGAGATCGGAGAGCCCATTGAGAAAATCCGATTCCAGCTTCTGAGCGGTGGCATCGAGCGTCCGCGTGTTCGCCGGCGTCTGCTTCTTGGCCCCGGTCTGTCCCCAGGCCGGCGACACCGCAAAGACGGCCGCCACCACGATGCACAACACGCCACGACGCGACATGATCAAGCTCCGGAAAGTTTGGAAACCAGGTCTTTGAGTGTGTCAGGCCGGCGGCGGTCTGGGAAGCCTCGGCTGCCGGTCGCGGGGGAACGCCGCGACTCCTACACTGCCAGTCCCCGACTCGTCGCCCCGGCGAAACTCCAGGAGCCAGGTATGTCGAACGACCCCGCCAGCAGCCCCCCCGACGCCGACGTCGCCGACCTCGCCCGGGCATTCGGCGTGGCCACGGAATATTACACGCAGCAAGGGCAGCGGGTGATCGTGGAGACCTCGACGCTTGCCCGCGTCCTCGCCGCGATCCACGTCGACGTGTTCACGGCCTCGGGCCGGGCCGCCGCGTGGGATCGCGTGATGAATGGTCCGTGGCGACGGACGCTCCCGCCCGTGGTCGTGGCCCGTCAGGGGCATCCCTGCCGGTTCCAGGCTCACGTGCCCGCGGGTTCCACGGTCACCGCCTGGCTCGAACTGGAGCAGGGGGGCCGCCACCCGTTGCCCCACCCGCCGCATGAGCAGGCGACGCGGGACGTCGATGGCCAAAGCCTCCGCGAACTCGTCTTCGACGTTCCGCCCGACCTGCCCCTCGGCTGGCACGTGATCCGTGCCACGGTCAGCGAAACCGCCGAGACCGACGCCGCCTGCGTGCTCGTCGTCACGCCTGACCGGCTCGAAGTGCCCCCCTCGCTGCGCGACCGCCGCACATGGGGCCTCATGGCGCAGCTCTACGCCACGCGGTCGCGGGCGTCCTGGGGCCTGGGCGATCTGCACGACCTCGCTTCCCTCGCCACGTGGGGCGGGGCCCAGGGGGCCGGCTTCGTGCTCGTCAACCCGATGCATGCGGCGGAGGTCGCGCCGCCGATGGCGCCGTCCCCATACCTGCCGGCCACGCGCCGCTTCTTCAATCCGATCTATCTGCACATCGAAGACATTCCGGAATACGCCGCGGCCCCCGCACCCGTCCGACGGCAGATCGACGCTCTCGGGGCCGCGCTGGCCGCCCGCAACACCTCGGCCGATCTCCTCGACCGCGATGCCGTCTGGCAATCCAAGAGGGAGGCCCTCGAGATCCTGCTCCGCCCGCCCCTGGCGCCGGCCCGGCAGGCTGCGTTCGAGCGGTTTCGCCAGCGGG
Organism: uncultured Chitinophagaceae bacterium; assembly: GCA_964581215.1. Classification (GTDB taxonomy): domain Bacteria; phylum Planctomycetota; class Planctomycetia; order Pirellulales; family UBA1268; genus CACORA01. The sequence continues at coordinate 4,645 of CAZONY010000088.1, forward strand.
AAGGGGAGGGGCTCGTCCTGTTCGCCACGTGGTGCGGCTTCGCCGAAGCCTGGGGCATCCACTCCGGCGACTGGCCGGAGGGCACGCGGCACCACGACGGCCCGGCCGTGGCCGCGTTTCGGTCGCGGTTCGCCGACCGGATCGACTTCTTCACGAAGCTGCAGTGGCTCGTGGATGAACAGCTCGCCGCCGTGCAGGCCGCGGCCCGCGCTGCCGGCATGGCCGCCGGCGTCGTCCACGACCTCGCCGTGGGCGTGCACCCCGAGGGCGCCGACGCCTGGGCCCTGCAAGACGTGCTCGCCCACGACATCTCCGTGGGTGCGCCCCCCGACATGTACAACCAATTCGGCCAGGACTGGTCGCAGCCGCCATGGCGGCCCGACGCCCTGGAGGCCGCCGCCTACATGCCCTACCGCGACATGCTGCGGACGATCCTGCGGCACTCCGGCGGCATCCGCGTGGATCACGCGCTCGGGCTCTTTCGGCTGTGGTGGATTCCCCGCGACACGCCCGCCGCCCAGGGCACGTTCGTGCGGTATGACCACGAGGCGCTCGTGGGCATTCTGGCGCTCGAGGCGCAGCGGGCCGGGGCGTTCGTGGTGGGGGAGGATCTCGGCACGTTCGACGGCTGGGCACGAACCTACCTCGACGATCGCGGCATCGCCGGCACGTCCGTCCTCTGGTTCGAGGGAGAGCATGGCCACCCGCTGCCCCCCGAGCGGTGGCGGCACAACTGCCTCGGCACGGTGACGGTGCACGACCTGCCCCCCACGGCCGGCTACATCGGCGGAGAGCACGTGCGACTGCGACAGGAGCTCGGCCTGTTCACGACCGACGCGGCCCAGGAGTGGGAAAGCCACTGGCGGTGGCTCGTCGCCTGGGAGGGACTGCTGCGGGAACGGGGTCTGCTCGATCCGTCGGTCGGCCGGGCCACCGACTTCCGCCAGGAGGTGGTCGAGGCCTTGCATCGCCTCGTGGCGCAGAGTCCCTGCAGGCTCCTGGCGGTCGCGGTGCCCGACCTCGTGGGTGACACGCGGGCGCAGAATCAGCCCGGCACGTTCCGCGAGTATCCCAACTGGCAGATCCCGACCTGCCGGGCCGACGGCGTGCCGCTGCTGGTCGAGGATCTCCGCGACGATCCCCGGGTGGCCGAACGGTGCCGCCGCCTGCTCGAGGCCGTGCGCGGCACGTGACTCGGTTGAAACGGCCGCATCGGGGCTCCGATGCAGGGGGTTTCCGTCACGCGCCGCTTCCGCGTTCGACGGGCGTGCCGTCGGGCTTCACCGCGACGTCGTAGATGCGGAGGTTGTCGAGCCAGGTGTGCATTTCGTGGGTCTTGAAGAGCCGCGGCACCACCTTGCCGGTCTCCAGGTGGGCGAAGAAGAGCTCCGCCTCGCCGTGGTCGCGGCCGCCGACGTGGGTGGTCACCTTCACGAGCGAGCCCCCGGCCATCGCCTGGGTCAGCTCGGCCCGATACTCGATCGTGTCGCCCGGCACCACATCGAACGCGAAGTCGGCGGCTGAGACCTTCGCCAGCACCACCTGCATCTTGAAGTCGAGGGCATCCGCCGCCAGGATGCCGCCGGTCTGCGCCATCCCCTCGATGATCAGCGTCGCGGGCATGATCGCCACGCCGGGAAAGTGATCGTGAAGATGCTCCTCGGCGAGCGTCACGCTTTTCACGGCCGTGGCCTTCCGGCCGCGAACGAATTCGGTGAAACGATCGATCCAGAACCAGCGCATGGGGGCTTCTCCGGGCGGGCGTCAACGGTTCGCGTAGACTTCGTCGAATTCGGTCATGAGGCGACAGGCATATTTCGCCGCGATGCGCCGGGCCGTGTCCAGCAGCCGCTCCCTGGCCGACTCCGGTTCCAGGACCTCGACATGCTCGCCAAGCGCCAGCAGCTGGGGGATCATCTCGTCATCCCAGGCCCGCTCGATCGTAACCAGCAGGCTGCCATCCGCCTGCGCCCGCACCTGCTGTCCGGGATGAAACGGTTTTTCCTGTGCCCACGCAGCCCGGTCGGCGGAAATCCTCAGCCGATACCGCTGCGGCGGATCCGCCGAGCGAAAGATCGTGATGCTGTCGGCCAGCAGCGACTCGATCGATTCGCCACGGGGCGTGAACGGCTTCGACGTCGGCTTCGCGGTGGCCACCCGGTCGAGCTTGAAGAACCGGACAGGATCGCCCGTGGGGCGGTCGGCTCGCGTGGCGGCGATGTAGAGGCTGCCGTCGTAGAGCACGAGGGCCTCGGGACGGATGCGATAGGCCTTGGCCCTGCCATTGGCGAGGCTCGCGTAGCGGATGTCCAGTTCTAGCCGATTGCGGATGGCGCGGTTGATGGCATTGAGCGTGAGCGCGGCATACTTCGCTCGCGTGGGCTGGGGGTGGATCACGAGGCCGTCCTTGTGCTCCTCGACGTACCGCATCAGGTCGGGGGTGACGACTCGCTCCAGGCGGGACATCAGCTGGGCGATGCCCCGCCAGTAGAAGGTGCCGGCCAGCGGGGCGAGGAAGTCGCGGGCCACGGCCAGCGAAAGGAGCTCGGGCAGCGTCACGGCCGGACCGCCCAGCTCCTTGGCGCCCTTGCCGACCGCGATCGACCAGGCCTGGCACATGGTGCCGCGGGCACTTCGCTTTTTCGTCTGCTGCACGGCGTAGCCGAACTTGGCGAGGAAATCGATGTCACGGCGGAGGTTCTTGTCCGACATGTCGTCGATCACGCTCCGCCGCTGCAGTTCATCCTTCAGTTCGACGACGGTGAGCGGACCGCGGGCGCTGAAGAGGATGTCGATGAGGTGAAACACCCGCAGCAGTTGCTCGTGGCGGCTGATCGAGTCCATGCGTATCACCTGGGGGCGAGCGGAGCGGAGGCGAGGCAGGCCCAGGGAGTGTATCCTCCCCCGGATCGAGGATCACCCGGCCGCCGTTTCCTCGTGCAGCGTCAGCCAACGTTCCTCGGCGGCCGCCAGTTTTTCCGCCACTGCCATCATGGCCGCATGCAGCTGCACGGCCTCGGCCGGATCGGTCGCCGCCAGGAGCGACTCCTGGCATCGTTTCCGGTCGGCGTCGAGCCGGGCGATCGTCTTTTCGAGATTCGCGAGTTCCCGACGGACGTCGCGCTCGTCTCGGGCAGGGGGTTTGCGCACGGGGGCGTCTTTGGGCGCGGCCCGCTTCGCCGTCGGTGCCGCCCCCGCCGCCGCCTCGTGATCGTCGATCTCCCGCTCGACGGCGGCGAGATACTGGGCGTAGCTGCCCAGCGACGCCACGACCCGGCCATCCCCGACCTCGATCACGCTCGTCGCCACCGTCTCCACGAACGATCGGTCGTGACTGGTGAAGATCACCGTGCCCTCGTAGTCGGTGAGCGCGGCGGCAAGGGCATCGACCGTCTCCACGTCGAGGTGATTGCCCGGCTCGTCGAGCACGAGCACGTTGCAGGCCCCCAGCAACAGGCCGGCGAGGCAGAGCCGGGCCCGTTCGCCCCCGGAGAGCACCCGCACCTTCTTCTCCACCGCCTTGCCGCGAAAGAGCATGGCCCCGGCCAGGTCGAGAATCTGCTGCTGCTTGGTGCCGATCCGCGCGGCCCGCTCCAGGTAGGCCAGCACGGTGTCGTTCTCGGGCAGGCTCGTGTAGACGTGCTGGGCGTAGATGCCGACGTCACAGCCATGGCCCCACTTCAGGCTGCCGGCGACCGGGGCGAGCGACCCCACGAGCGTCCGCAGAAACGTCGTTTTTCCCTGGCCGTTGTCGCCCACGATCGCCGCCCGCGAGCCATGGACGATCTCCACGTCGATGTCGGCGGCCACGCTCACGCCGGGAGTCGCATCCGTCGCCGGATAACCGATCGCCAGATCCCGACAGCGGACGGCGGCGCCGTTGCGGCGGGTCACGGCCGGACAGCGGATGGCCGCGGTGGGGGAGTCGGCAGCGATTTCTTCGAGTTCGAGTTTTTCCAGCTGCTTGCTTTTCGACTTGGCCCGGGACGCAGTCGAGGCCCGGGCCCGGTTTCGAGCGATGAAGTCCTCGAGCTGCCGCTTCTTGGCGAGCACGGAGGCGTTGCTGCGCTCGAGGTGGAGCCGCTGCTCGTGCTGATGGGCGAGGAAGGCATCGATGGGGCCGGGGTAGGCCGTCAGCCGGCCGCGCGACAAGTCGAGCGTGCGGTCGCAGGTGGCCCGCAGGAAGGCGCGATCGTGCGAGACGATCAGGCAGGCCTCCCGGTAGTTCCGCAGAAAATGCTCGAGTAGGATCTGCGTGCGCAGGTCGAGGAAGTTGGTGGGCTCGTCGAGGAGGAGGAGCGTGGGTTCGTGCAGCAGGAGGGCGGCGAGTTTCACGCGGGTCTGCCAACCGCCTGAGAGCTTGTGCACCGGTCCGGCGAGCTTGGCCCCCTTGATCTCGAACCGGCCGGCCACCTCGCCGCACTTCCAGTCGGGCTGGCCGGAGTCGC